>JAUWMW010000190.1 GCA_030612965.1 bacterium | reverse complement strand
CAGGACCATGTGTCTGGGCAGGGTTTGCTATGTTTGGGACCATGTGTCCCGGCGGCAGCGCGTCGGGAAGAATCTCGGTACTTTGGACTTGTAGCGCAGGTAAGCCTGTCCGAAGCGCATCTGAAGTTCCGGCTCTTCAATTCGTGTTACGAAAATGGTGAAGATAGCTATGAAGACAGGCGTGGCGATCAGAAAGAGAGTTATCGATCCGAGCAAAAGGCCGATGCCGAAAGACCAAATGAAGCCCCCGCCCAGCATCGGATTGCGAGAAACGGCATAGGGGCCGCTGGTAATCAGATTGCGCGGCGGATTCAGGGGAAACGGTGTCCCTCGTTTGCGGAAGAAGAAGATTAGTGTCCAGTATATAAGTATGAAACCAAAAGCCACCAGCGGCCATCCGAGGATCTGCCGCAGCGTGGAGAAGCCGGTCACTCTGATGCCGATCAAAGCATCCACTTTGGTCGAGCCCCAAATAACTACGACACACATGGCAAGGAACGTGAGCATCCCCACCACTGAGACGGCCCAGCGCCGGGTAGCCGGACCGGTTGCCCAGCGGTGAATGATGTTCACTATCTTACCGGAGAAACTCACTACGTTTTACCGTGCAGGTTGGCAACCTGCGTTTAGCTATTAGCGTTTAAGAGCTTGCGATATTTCCGGTCTGTGGTTTGGTAGTCGGGTGCGGTCGGTGAAACAGTAGCCGCACCAACAGCACGATAATCGCGCAGGTGATGGCGCTGTCGGCGATGTTGAACGTCCACCAACGTTCCAACTCACGACCGAACAGGCTCACGTCGGGAATATCCACATCGATGAAGTCGACTACCTTGCCGAGACGGATGCGATCGATGATGTTCCCCAGCGCCCCACCGGCCACGAACGACAGCGTGAACGCCATTGTGCGGTCGCGGCGGGCCAGGTAGATGTAGTACATGACGAACAGCAGAATGAGAATCGAGGCGATCAGATAGTAGGTGGAGGATCCGAGGTTAGTACCCATGGCGCCACCCTCGTTGTAGACCAGGGTAAACATAAGAAAACGGCCCAGCACCGCCACCGATTCGGTTTCGGCGAGGTATCGGAGCGCCAGAATCTTGGAAATCTGGTCTGCAAGCAGAACCGAGAGAACTATGACGACCGGCCAGAGGATGCTTTTAGCGCTTTTGGGGACCAGAGCGTTTTTCCTCTTCGGATGATTTGCAGTCAATACAGAGCCGCGCATGGGGTACCGCATCGAGTCTGGCCTTGTTGATCTGCTTGCCGCACGAAAGGCACTTACCGTAAGTGCCATCCTTGACACGACGCAGCGCCTCTTCGATGTGATAGACCAATCGCCCGGACTTGGAGGCAAACATGAAGGCCAGTTCACGCTCCATGGCATCGGTTCCCTGATCCGCCATGTGATAGGAGTATGACGACAGATCGCCGGTGGAGTCCTTGATGGTGGAAGAGATATGCGACTCCATCAGAACCCCCATCTCCTTCAGAAGCTCCTTCTTCTTGGCCAGAAGCCGCTTCTCGAATCTTTTCAACTCGGTCTTACGCATCGGACACTCCGATCTACACTTTCACGACCGATATCGATGTTTTCTCGCCGTTAATGTTCCACTCTTTGGCGTTACCAGTAGCCTGAGCAAACTCAAGTTCGTCGGCCAGGGTCTCGCTACGGATGAACTCGTCGTGCCTTTGCGCGGCCAGCTTCACCCGCTCAGTTGAATTCAAAGTGACCCTAATCCGGTCGGTCACCTCGAATCCGGAACTCTTGCGCATATTCTGAATTTTGTTGACCAACTCGCGGGCAAAGCCCTCCTGTAAGAGTTCCTCGCTCAGTTCGGTCACCAGAGTCACCGACAAACCGCCGTCCGACTCCACGGCGAAACCTTCTTTTTCCATCCGGACGACCTGGACTTCTTCTGATGAAAGTACGACTTCGCGACCTTCGATGGCAATCTTAAACTCACCGGTTTGTTCCCCCTCGCGAACCTGATCTGAGGTCAGTTGGTTCAGCAGGTCGGCCGCCTTTTTTACGTCCCCTCCCAGCCTCGGACCGGCCGCCTTGAAGTTCAGCTTTGCCGAATAGCTGACATATTGATCAAGCCGGCCGGCGGCGGAGACCTTCTTCACGTTCAACTCGTCTCTGAGGATATCGAGGAACCCCTCCAACTTGTCGAAACTCATTTGGTTCGGGAGGCTAACCAGAAATTCCGCCAGCGGCTGACGCACCTTGAGGTTCTTGCGTGACCGGGCGGCGCGTCCAAGTGAAACGGCCTTCTCAATCAGCCCCATCGTCTTTTCAAGTTGCTTGTCGATCAGGGTTTCATCCGGCTTGGGAAACGATGTCATGTGTACCGATAGGGGCGCTTCTTTGTCCAACCCCATCAGTTCTTTGAACAGCATTTCACTGGTGAAAGGCGTCACCGGCGCGGTGAGCTTGCAGACGCCAAGCAAGACGCGATACAAGGTTAGGTAAGCGCGCATCTTGGCGGGGTCATCACCTGTGGCCCAGAAACGACGACGATTGTTGCGCACGTACCAGTTGGATAGTTCCTCAATGACAAAGTGCTGAATAGCCCGCACCGCCTTGGTTATCTCGTATTTGTCAAAATTGCCGGTAACCTCTTTGACCAGGCTCTGGTAACGCGACATGATCCAGCGGTCAAACCGATCAGGTTCACCGGCCTTCTTGTCAAGGTACGTTTCGATCGACACACCCGCTTCGGCCGCTTTGTCGACGACCTCGTCGATATTGGCGTAGAGAGCGAAAAACGAGTAGGTGTTGCGCAGAGTGTCGAAGTATTTGCGCACTACCTCGGCAAGGGTGTCGGGGTCGAACTTGGTGGGCACCCAGATAGCCGAGTTGGCCAGAAGATACCAGCGGGTCGGGTCGGCGCCGAATCGGTCCATCGTCTCGAATGGATCGGTAACGTTCCCCTTGTGCTTGGACATCTTCTTGCCCTCTTTGTCCAGAATGAACTCCATCACCACGTTGTTCTTAAATGGTGGCTGATCATACAGTATGGTCGAGATAGCTATCATAGAGTAGAACCAACCGCGCGTCTGATCAACCGCCTCGCTGATGAAATCGGCCGGGTACTTTATCTTGAACTCATCTTCGTTCTCGAACGGGTAGTGCCACTGAGCGTATGGCATGGAACCGGAGTCGAACCAGCAATCGAGCACCTCAGGAATACGGGTCATCTCGGAGCCGCATTCACACGTGAGCTTGACCTCGTCCATCATCGGCTTGTGCAGTTCCACCGGTTCGGACAGGTCTTTTGCTTCCTTGCGCAATTGTTCGATGGACCCAACCGCGCGCATCTTCCCGCACTTGTCATCATCGCAGACCCAGATCGGGATCGGTGTCCCCCAGAATCGCTCGCGCGAAAGCGCCCAATCGACGTTGTTCTCGAGCCAGTCGAGCATACGACCGCTACGGATCTCATCGGGATACCAATTGATGGCGTTGTTGTTCCTGATCAACTGATCCTTGAACTGGGTCGTTTTCAGATACCATGACTGGCGCGCAATATACACGAGCGGGGAATCACAGCGCCAACAGAACGGGTAGTTGTGCTCGTATAACTCCTTTTTGAACAAGCGTCCGGCTGATTTGAGGTCTTTTATGATGATCGGATCGGCGTCTTTGATGAACATCCCGGCGTATTTACCGGCGAAATCCTTGAAGATGCCGTTCGCCTCAATCGCCTGCAACACCGGCAGACCGTACTTCTGCCCGATCTCGTAGTCATCGGCTCCGAAGCCTGGCGCTATATGAACGATACCGGTACCGTCTTCAAGGGTAACAAAGTCACCGTTGATGACATAGAACGCCTTATCCGTTTTGTCCGCAAATATGTCAAACAGCGGGATGTATTGGCGACGTTCGAAATCCGCTCCCTTGAACCGCTTGAGCACTTCTTTGTCTTCGCCGAACACTTTTGAGATCAATGCCTCAGCCAGCACCAGCTTCTCGCCTTCGTGCTCGACCATAACATAGTCGGCCTCGGGATGCATGCAAAGAGCGGCATTCGACGGAAGCGTCCATGGTGTAGTGGTCCAAACGAGGTAGCTGAAGTCCTCGTCGGCCGCTTTGACTTTCACGAAAATCGACGGGTCTTTGATCAACTGGTACCCCTGCGCCACTTCGTGACTGGACAGCCCGGTCTCACAGCGCGGACAGAAGGGCAGGGTCTTGTAACCTTTGTAGATCAAGTCACGGTCAAAGAAGTTCTTGAGGATCCACCAGACCGACTCGATGTACTCGTTGGTGAGTGTTACATAGGCATCGTCAAGATCGATCCAATAGCCCATACGGCGAGTAATCCTGTTCCACTGGTCGAGATACTTAAAGACCGATGCCTTGCATTTCGCGTTGAACTCGGCCACTCCGTATTCAATGACCTGGGCTTTGTTTTCGAGCTTGAGTTGTTTCTCGACCTCAATCTCCACCGGCAGGCCGTGAGTATCCCAGCCACCTTTGCGGTCAACCCGGAATCCCTGCATCGCCTTGTAGCGGCAAATCAGATCCTTGATGGTGCGGGAAATGACATGATGGATTCCCGGCACACCGTTGGCCGTGGGGGGACCCTCGTAGAAAACGAAATGCGGCTTATCCTTTGCCAGTTCATTACACTGATGAAACACACTGCGTGTGTCCCAGAACGCCAGGACTTTTTCCTCGGCGGCGGGGATTGAGAAATCGTCTTTCAGCAGGTCAAACTTCATGATCATATTCCTCTAAAGCCGCCTAATTTAGCCGAATTATCGG
>JAUWMW010000250.1 GCA_030612965.1 bacterium | reverse complement strand
GGCGCCAACTGTGTCATCTTCGATGACACCCTCAGCCCGGCTCAACAGCGCAACCTCGAAGATGCCCTTGAGGCCAAGGTTGTCGACCGACCGATTCTGATTTTGGACATCTTCGCCAACCGCGCTCGAAGCCGCGCCTCCCGCCTCCAGGTGGAACTGGCCCAACTCCAGTACACTTTACCCCGGCTGACCGGCGCCTGGGTACATTTCTCGCGGCAGTATGGCGGTATCGGGGCCAAGGGACCGGGCGAAACACAGCTTGAGATCGACCGCCGTCGGGTGCGAACGCGAATCGCCAACCTCAAGGCACTCTTGAAAAAGCTGGACCGTCAGCGCTCGACACAGCGCAAGGGGAGACAGGCGATGTTCAAAATCGCCCTGGTCGGCTATACCAACGCCGGGAAGTCGACCCTGTTTAACGTGCTTACGCGAGCCAATGTCACCACCGCCGACATGCTCTTCACTACGCTCGATTCGACCACCCGCCAGATGATCACCCGCTATCCTTGTCGGATCGTGATCTCGGACACCATTGGCTTCATCAAGAAGCTGCCGCACCAGTTGGTGGAGTCGTTCAAGTCAACCCTGGAGGAAGTCAGCCTGGCCGATCTTCTGGTTCAGGTGGTCGACTGCTCGGCGGAGGATTTCGAGCAACGATACGTACAGACCCGCCAGGTGCTGGCCGACATCGGCGCGGACAGAGTCCCTTACCTCTTGGTATATAATAAAATAGACGCGAACCCCGATTTTGTGCCGCCATCTCTCGGTTCAGCCCTGAGCTTTCTCGTCTCTGCCTCCAAGCGCCAGGGTATTGCCGCCTTGCAGTTGGAACTTATCGCCCGATCACAGAAGCTCTAGAAAAGAAGGCGTTTCGCCTTAAGTTCTCCTCCGCTATCTGCCGACAATAATGAAAAGGAAGCCGGTAGACGCTTATGGCCAAATCGATTCTGATAGTTGACGACAACCCCAATATGTCCTCGCTGCTCTCGGAAATGCTAGAGGTTTTCGATTACCAATCGGTTAGAGCTTCCGACGGCAGTGATGCCCTCGACAAACTGTCCGAAACCAAATTCTCACTGGTTATTACCGACATGCGGATGCCCAACATGACCGGCCTGGAACTGCTGCGTGAGGTCAAGGGCCGGTTTCCGGATATCCCGGTGGTGCTGATTTCGGGTTACGCGGTCAGTGATGTCCAGGATGACACCGGATCCGCCAAGCCGGATGGTTTTCTGGCCAAGCCGTTTATGATGTCCGACATCGAAGAGTTGCTTAACAGCCTCCTCTGAGCAAAAAAACCTTTCCGACACCCAGTATTATCCTTATCAAGAACTCCGACGTCAGGAATTCTCGATGACCCGGTGGTTCCAGCCGGAAGGAAGAACTATGCACGAGATACTAAAGATGTCCCAGTTGTTCAGTGAGTTGGAGGATCGTTCGCTGGATGAAATAGCCTCTGCTTCGGCGTTGAAAAACTATGACGCCGGCGAGGTGCTGTTTTACGAGGGAGACCCGGTGCATTCGTTTTTCATCGTCGGTTCCGGCCGGGTGAAGGTGTTCAAGATGTCGCCGGACGGCAAGGAACAGATACTGATACTGGCCGATACGGGCGACAGTTTTGCCGAAGCTGCGATGTTTGCCGGCGGATTCTATCCTGCCTCGGCTCAGGCGCTGGAATCCTCGGAGGTGCTGGTTATCAACCGGGAACGCTTCCTGGGTATCCTGCAGCGTCACCCCAACCTGGCCCTGAACATGATTGCACGGCTATCCGAATTGCTCAAAAAACTGACCCAATTGGTTGAGGGCTTATCTCTCACCAACGTCACTACCCGTCTGGCCAGGTACTTGCTTGACATGATACCGGACGGTGCGGGCGATGAAGTAACGTTGACTTTGCCGGAGAAAAAATCCGTGCTGGCTGCCGAAATCGGCACCATACCGGAGACGCTGTCACGTTCGCTGGCCAGACTGTCACGCGAGAAGATCATCGTGGTCGATGGATCGACCATTCGGGTGTTGGATCGACAACGGATGCAGCGATTGGTAGAGGGGTAGCAGGGACGGGCGGTGCCGGAAGGCCTGACGGCAGGATGGCGCCCTCAAACCATTTTCGCCTGAGTATCCTTCGTCAATCTTGGCGTTGGCAAGCCTCGTGTCAACTGGTTTGTCGATCATCTCGAGCCATTTGGTTGGTGGGTCTGAGTCGGGCGGCACTATCGAAGCTGAATTCCGCCTAAATGAGGGTGAATTCGGCGCTGAATGGCCCGAATGCGTCGGTTCTTGATCGAATTGTGTCGCTCCGCGATTTTCGGGCGTGCTATGCGAGCGACCTAAGACACTTGTGTCGCAGGGAGTGCGGTAATCTCTTACGCCAAGTCTGCAACGAATCGAGATCGGCACGTCCGCCCATGAAGGCCACTTGTGGCCGGACTCGCAATGACGAAGATACCTGCTTTTTCAACGCGCCCTTGCGTGGGGATGACAACCGTTGAGTCACAACTAAAAAAGGGGACGACCCACAAGGGATCGTCCCGTACTATCAAATCGTGAATGCGTCGCTATTTTATCAGCACCATCTTCTTGGTTTGTGAACCGGTGGCGGTTTCCAGGCGGTAGAAGTACACACCACTGGCCACCGTGCTGCCGTCGAAGCTGAAACTGTGCTCACCCATCGACAACTCACTATCGACCAGGGTCGCTACCTTCTGGCCCATGATGTTATATATCTCCAACCGCGCCCGACTCGCTGTCGGCAAGTAGAAGCCGATTTCGGTAATCGGGTTAAACGGGTTTGGATGGTTCTGATACAGGGCGAAATCACCCGGCAAGGGCGCATCTTTGGCGCTGCCGTTGATTACCGGCACAACCGTGCGATGCTCCAGATCGGACATCAGCGCACCGGTTACCTCGTACGCCCCATCGATGCGGAGCAACTCATACTCACCGGCGCGAAGAATCTCCACCCCGTCGAGATCGCACAGTCCGATTTTCAAACCGTTCTCGGTTCCGCTGTAGACCAGTTCCAGTTGAGCGGTGGTGCGACTGATGGGGATACCATCCGCATCGCCTATGAGTTCGAGTTGTATACCTCGAAGGTCGACCGATGAATTGATCGTGATCACGGTCGCGCCGTCGGCATAGAGGGAGTTGATTCCGATATCATGACGCAGTTTGGCGGTCGAAGGCTGCGACTGCGAACAGGGCGCGACCGGAGCCTCACCAGCGCCGAAGAAGTAGTCGATGAAGTAAGTAAGATCGCCGATATCTATGGCGCAGTCACCATTGATGTCGGCTGCCTCCGGAATCTCCGGCGCTTCGCCGCCCAGGAACATGAAGTCGACCATGAACAATAGATCGGCGATGTCGACCGAACCGTCGAGATTCAGATCGCCCGACCGATGGCCCCACAGGACGAACGTGTCGGTGGCGTCACACTGGGGACATGCTTTGCCGCCGAACTGCCAGGTTACCGTGTATTCCTGCATGGTGCTGTCCCAAACCCAACCGTAACCTAAGATGAAGTCCCTGATGGGGAACTCGAACTTGAAGATGGCTCCGTCGAACATCTCGGGATCGATGATGATCTCCCACGATGTTGGCGCGATGGACCCGTTGACCAGCACGGACGCCGG
>JAUWMW010000151.1 GCA_030612965.1 bacterium | reverse complement strand
CGAAATGGCTCTTGAAGGCGCGGGTGGGATCGTGAATGCCATGCCGTTTAATTGCATGCCGGGCACGGTTGTCAGTTCGCTGTCGAAGAAAATCTCCGAGGACTACGGGTCCATTCCGTGGCTGAACATCAGCTACGAAGGCTTGCGCGACTCCGGGGAGGACACCCGCCTCGAGGCCTTCGCGGAACAGGTCAAGTCCTTCTCACTCAGCGCGGCGAAGCGGGCGAAGCAGAGGGTGTGAGAGGGTGTCGTGCATATTAGGACCGGCTTCATTTGTCTGCTGACCGTACTCAGTGTTACCTGCGGTTGTCTTCCGCCCCCCGACTACATTGACTTCAAAGCTGGATCAAAGACAAAGGACCACTTGAAGTTGAAGCTGGCCGGTGGCAATGTGCGTCTGCGCCTGTACGGTGTTGGAGGCATTGCACCCGAAAGTGGACGGTATGGACTGAGTCTGGGAATTTCGTGCAAGTACCCAAAGATACCGGGGCAGCTTAAGTTCGATCCTCAGGAGATCGATGTACTCCTTAACGGAAGGTCGATGAAGAAGCCAAGGCATTTCATCGACCATAAATCACTAGAGGAGACGGAGGATTCTTACTACATCTCTGTCGCCTTTGAAGAACCAGGAGGTGAGGGTGTTCCTTTGTTTGCGAAGTCGGTCGAACCACAGATCAAGATCGCTCTTGGTGACTTCATCACTCTGAACGGCAAACCTCTCGCTATTGACACCGTACATGCAATTGATCCCCTGTTACAACCGAGCCGTTGAAACACATACGGCGGCTGTGTGGACCGGACGTTCGTCCGGGTTTCGTGCCGAGCGTCTCGCACGTTGAGACCCGGACCAAGATCCAGGCCACACGGGACATAGACATTCTCGTGCTTGTGGTGGTCCAGTAACCGTAGGTCGAAACCCCTGTGGTTTCGACAATCTTAGGCTTGTGGTGGCCGAGTCTTCAGATTCGGCCACAAACCACGCTGAGTCTGAAGATTCAGCGGGCACAACTGATGAAATAACATGCTTCAGGAATTCGAGCAGATAGTCGGGAAACAGATGTACGCGGCGTTCATCCGGATGCTGAAGGAGATCGGACCGGAGGCGCGGACCCAACGGATCAGCGTCGTGATCGCCGCGATGCTTACATATGCTCTCGATCAACTGCCGCCTCACTGTGAGGAGGACACACTCGATGAAGCACTGCTTGAAATCGTCGAGGAACCCTATCTCGCAGAGGAGGAATCGACGCAATACGATATGCTCTATAAACTGATAAGCTCCCTGTGTACAGAAGCAGGCATGCGGAATGAGCGTGAGAATTACGAGGGCATACCTTACAGCATTGCGGAGAACGCGATTGCTAAATTCGTATCCTGGTACAACATGCCCTGGGAGGATTAGTATTGAGGCAACCAAAGCTCGGTAAGTTGAAACCCCTGCGGTTTCTACGTTTTCTTGTGGTGGTTGAGTCTTCACACTCGACCACAAGCACCCGCGCGATCTGAAGATCACCAGGTACTCTAACTAAAGCGAAAACGCTGGTGTGATTCCAATGCGAAGATGGAAATCCCACCCGACGCTGACGCTCTGTGTAGAATACCGCAGTTTACTCTTTTGCGCGTAAGAATTGAAACCCCGACGAACGTCCGGTCCACCCGTCGCACTGGCTGCAAATGGCACGCTATTGAAAAATATCACGCACCCCCAAATAACCGCTTGACAAACAATCGTCGCATGCGTATCATAGCCGTGGATAAACTGATAACTACTTACATTAGGAATCGCACGAACAAGCAGGTTTAACCTGTGCCTGGGATTGTATAGTATAGAATAGACGCTAAAGGACGAAGAGAAAACAGCCGGTCTTCATAGGAGGAGACGAGTTTTGTCCTTTAGCGCTTTTGTTTGCCCGAGATCGCATTCTGCCGACGCTGATGTCGCGTCTACACCACTATTCCTTTCCATCGATGCAACAAGGACGTCCGAAATCCTACTCGACATAACCTACATTGCTGATCCGCTGAACGGATCGGCGACTGACATCATAGGGCCTCAGGAGGGCGGTCTGTTGATCAATATGATCGCAGACGTCAATGACATCCCGGATACGTTGACCGATTCGACGGTTCACATTCTGGTGATGACTCAGTTTTCGCAGCACTTTTGTTTTTCCAACCCGCAGGGCGAGTGCATCGGCCGTCCGATGTACGACATTGTTTGCGACACCACCTATTTGCGCTGCCTTAGTTGGGCCTGGGAGTGGTGCATGGAATGGGAGGTGGTAACCGAACCGCCATTCGATTCCGTGCACGTGCAGTGCGATTCGACGGTGATCAATCCGGACGCGATTGTCGTAATCGACGGTTCGTTGACGGTGGTTCCGACCCTTGTGGGAGACATTGACGGCAGCGGTTCGCTGCCGATGAATATCGCCGACCTGGTCTATCTGGTGGACTGGATATTTGCAGGCGGCTCACCACCTATATGTCCGCAATCGGCCGACTGCGACGGGGACAGTACGGTTGATATCGCCGACTTGGTGTGTTGGGTCGAGTGGATGTTCCCCCTGCCGTAGGCCGGGTCAATGACGCCCGGCGGCGTGGGGTCAAGCGCTGCCGGGTTGAACTAGCAGGGCGGTGCGGGATGGCCGGTACGGAAACCGGTCTCCTGCGCGCCCAGCGAAATAGGGACCAGCGTGGGAAAGAAGTTGACCAAACGTGACTTTATGGTATATTTCGCGTAAGCATACACGGACGTACCAATAAGACCGGTTCCGGCCATGCCACATGGCCGACCAGGGATTTGATAGTTTAGAATCATAGGCTCGAAGCTCCGCTGGAGGACTGATGAACAAAGTTCGCCGGCGACACAGGAGGTAACAATGCTTTTTAGAAACAAACTGCTGCGATTCGGCGCAGTTTTGATGGTCACGGTTCTTAGTGTCGTCTTTACAGGCACGACACAGGCGCAGATGGTCGAACTTGTTCTGGATGTCGGTGACACGAGTGCTTTGCCCGGTGAGCAGGTAGTAATCCCGGTGTATCTATCCAACTATATTGACACCATAGCCGGGTTCAACTTCTGGGTGCAACTGGGCCGCCCGGATATCATGGAGTTCACCACTGCGGTGGCGACTGTGATCGATACTTCCTACTGGATTTGTCAGGAGTACTCCGGCCCCGACTGCATTGATTCGGTACTCGTAACAGCCGAGGACCCTTGGGACTTCCTGCACATCGATACTAACGAAGTCGTCGTCGGCAGCTTGGACACCACCGGCACGCTGATATCCGGGTGGGAGTATGTCGATTCGCGTTCGTTGGGCGGCATCCCTTATGATCTGACCGTAGTCGGTCTCGCCAACCTTTTCCCGCCACCTGTGACTCCGGGCATACCCCCGCAGGAAGGCGGTGTGCTGATTAAGTTATTGGGCACTGTCTACGACATTCCCGACACCATGACCGAGCGCACAGTGAACATCTATGTAGAGACAAGTACGCTCGACCATTTCGGCTTCTCCGATCCGTGGGGTAACAGCATCGGCCTATCGTGCGGCTGGGTTCCCGACACATCTTTCTGGCTTTGCACCTTGTGGGCGGGCGAAGTATGCCTGAACTGGCAACAGGTATCCGGGCCGCCGTACGACTCTACTTCGATTGACTCGAGCTGGGTTTGTGTTCTGGACACCAACGCCGTACAGGTACTTGATGGTTCGGTCACGGTGCTGGTGCCTCCTCCTCCTCTTTATGGCGACGTAAACTGTAACGGCAGCGTCGACATTGCCGATCTCGTATACTTTGTCGACTACATGTTCCTGGGTGGTCCGCCCAGCCCGTGCGAAGAGAATTTCGACTGTGATGACGATGGCCTGATTACTATCACGGACCTAATCTGCTTGGTTGATTGGATGTTTCCACCGCAATAACTGGCTTTGACTGAGTCATACTTTGAAGAAGGCTGTCGGTGCAAACCGGCAGCCTTTGTCATTCAGTCTCAATCTCGCCGGGGCTGGAGTTGGTAGGGTAGCGTCGGCACGATACCGCCGTCATGTCGTCAGGAGCGCAGGGCTCTCGGCCCGAGACGGTTCCGTCAGACGTTCAACAATGTCATTCCCGCGAAGGCGGGCTTTTCAAAAACAACCGGCTGGCGGTTTTTCCTTTGCCGTGGGCGGCAGACGTCCTCGTCTGCCCCTTGATTACCTTGGATACGTCCTTCAAACGGGCAGACCTCCCGGTCTGCTCGTCTACTACGTTGCACCCAAAGACTGGATTCTGGCCTGCGCCAGAATGACAGAAGGGTCGCGCGTAGGGCGAAGATGCGATTTATCGCCGCGTAGCGCAAAGAGGCAGCTTGCTGCCTTGCTACCCACCTACCCCATGAACGGGTACTTGTAGCTCTTGGGCGCTACGAAGTTCTCCTTGATTGAGCGCGGCGAGGCCCAGCGCAGCATGTTCTGAATACCACCCGCTTTGTCGTTCGTGCCCGAGGCGCGACCACCGCCGAACGGCTGCTGTCCCACGACGGCACCGGTCGGCTTGTCGTTGATATAGAAATTGCCGGCGGCGTATCTCAGTGCCCGCTCGGCCAACTCGATAGCTTTGCGATCACGCCCAAAAACCGCTCCGGTGAGCGCGTATGGTGATGTTGTGTCGCACAAGTGCAGGGTCTTGGCGAAGTCGGCGTCGTCGTAAACGTAGATCGTCACCACCGGACCGAAGATCTCTTCCTCGATTGTCTTGGAGTGCGGATCGCTGGTGAGAATCGCGGTCGGTTCGATGAAGTAACCCTTCGACTTATCATAGTTACCGCCGACCAGGATCTCGTCGGTCGAGGCGGATTTGGCGTGGTCGATATAGGCCGTGATCGAGTCAAAGGCCGACTCGTCGATTATGGCATTGACGAAATTGGTGAAATCCTCCGGGTCGCCCATCTTGAGTTCACCTACTTGCGCTACGAATTTCTCTTTCACCTCCGGCCAAAGCGATTTCGGGATGTAGCAGCGTGATGAAGCCGAGCATTTCTGCCCCTGGAACTCGAAGGAGCCGCGGACCATGGCGGTCACTAATTGGTCAACATCGGATGAGGCGTGGCCGAAGATGAAGTCCTTACCGCCGGTCTCGCCGACGATACGCGGATAGCAACGGTAGTTGGCGATGTTCTCGCCGACGGTTTTCCACATGTTCTGAAAGACTGCCGTGGAGCCGGTGAAGTGAATCCCGGCCAGGTGTTTGTTCTTCAGTACCGTATCGCCGATAGCGGCCCCGCGCGCGAAGATCAAATTGATAACGCCGTCCGGCAGACCGGCTTCGAGCAGAATCTTCATCAGCAAGTGCGATGTGTAGGTAGCACTCGAGGCCGGCTTCCACACCGCCACGTTGCCGAGCATGGCCGGCGCGGTGGGCAGGTTACCGCTGATGGAAACGAAGTTGAACGGCGTGACGGCAAAGATGAACCCCTCAAGCGGGCGATGATCCAGCCGATCCCAGATGCCCGGCGCACTTTCCGGTTGTATTTCGTAGATCTCCTGCATGTAGTGGACGTTGAAGCGCCAGAAGTCGACCAGTTCACAGACGGCGTCGATCTCCGCCTGATAGATGGTCTTTGAGTGAGCCAGCATGGTGGCGGCGTTCATGATATGGCGGTACGGTCCGGCCAGTAGATCGGCGGCTTTCAGAAAGATGGCGGCACGGTGTTCCCATGGCACCAGCGCCCAGGTTTTCTGAGCCTCAACAGCGGCCTCGACCGCGGCGGCGACTTCCTTCTCACCACCCTGATAGTAAAAGCCAAGTTTGAGATCGTGATTGTGCGGAGCAGATACATCGATCTTCTTGTCGGTGGTCACTTCCTTGCCGTTGATAACCAGCGGGATTTCGATCGGGTTCGCCTTCAGATCGGCCAGCGCCTTCTGTAGTTCAGCACGCTCCGGTGATCCGGGGGCGTAATTCAGGATCGGTTCATTCTCAGGGTACGGAACGTTGAATCGGGACATCTTTACCTCCGGGCAGGACGCACCTGCCTATGTTTACATTCTAAGATTCCAGTACTACAGGACCGGGCACCCCCGGTCACAAATCACGTCCAATGATAATAGGAAACACAGAACGGAGCAAGAGGGGGAAGGGGGGTTTTTGGCGATTTGTGCGCGGCGTACGTCCTCGTGCGCCGCGCAAGACAGGTCACCGCTCAACTCGTCAGCCTTGCAAGGCGCGCGCGGGCGTCCGTGACAGTTTCAAGCTCGATGTCGCCATCGCCCCAATACTTGAGAACTTCGCGGTATGCTTCCGCTGCGGC
>JAUWMW010000224.1 GCA_030612965.1 bacterium | reverse complement strand
CCCGATCCGATCAGCTCAATGATGGAGAACGAGATCGATGGCGTGGATCCGAACGGATACATCTACATCGGTGATGACCTCGGTTGGGTCAATCCTGATCTTGGTTCGTTCACGGTCAATGGTTCCCTGGCGGCTACAGGTGAAAGCGTTGGCTCCTATCCGGGTCTGACGGCGCCGGTCGTCATGCTCACCTTCGATCTCAGCGACTTCGCTGCGATGTACAATGAAGGTTTGATGTGGGATTGCGACACCCGCAGTTACACTGTTGAGGGCACTGACGATGGTGGCGCCATCTCCACTGGTGATGACTTCACCTACTGCGGCCACACCGCTGGTGACTTGAACCTCGACGGCCAGATTGACATTGCTGACCTGGTCTTCATGGTCGAGTTTATGTTCGCCGACGGACCGCCTCCGGAGGTTCTCCTGACTGCCGACATCAACGCTGATGGTGCGGTTGATATCTCCGACTTGGTGGCTTTCGTTGACTATATGTTCAACGGTGGCGAGCCCCCAATGCATCAGTAAGCACATTTGATTTCGCTATTCACACCCGCCGGTTTCGTGCCGGCGGGTTTTTTTGTGGGATGGCCGGGTCTTGGCGTCGGTGCAAACGACGGTGTGACCCGACGATCTGCAGCAACCGGCTTTTTCAGTAAATAACCTGCATCGGTCCATATACTCCGACTGAAGTGCACATGCCCTCATGTTATATGATACCGAACATAAAAGGGTTAAACACCCAGCCTGTCCTCGTATGGTCCCGTGACACAATCAGTTAGTGGGGTGCGGAAATCTACTCGGGAGACAACCATGTGATTTTTTTCACTTTTTTTAGGCTGAAGCGTTGACAGATTCACTGACTTGAGTTAGATTTACGCAGAAGTCAGAAAAATCAGTAAGGTATAATCATGACGGCGAAGAACTTCTACACCACCTCGGAAGCGGCTGAGCTTCTGGCCGTATCGCCAGACACCGTCCTTAGGTGGGTGAAGGCAGGGAAAGTGCGCTCGCATCGCACGCCGGGTGGACACTGTCGAATCCCTAAAGAATCATTGGCGTTACTCTTGCCGAGGGCGGATGGTAGTTCGCAGGTGAAAGCCGGGTCGGAGCAGCAGGCGGCCTATCAGTACTGTTGGAACTTTGGAGTTGGCGGGGACACTGTAAGTGAAGGTTGCAGGAACTGTGTATCCTATCGCAGTCAAGCCCGTCGCTGCTATCAATTGCGACAAGTCCCCGAACAGTTTGAGCGTCTCAATCTATTCTGTCCGATGGCGTGTGCCGAGTGCGAATACTATCGTTTGATGAAGGAGCGTGGGACCGGCGTGCTGGTCGTCAGTCGTAATCGCCGTTTGACTGAGGGATTGAAGCACGGTTCGGAAACAGGCGAGTTGACCTTGAGGTTTGCCGGCAGCGAGTATGATTGCGCCGCGGTGATCGACAAGTTTCGCCCCGATTATGTGGTCGTAGACTGCTCGTTTGGAACCTCGCACACTCGCGAGATTTGCCAACACCTGATCAACGACGATCGTATTCCATTTACGCGGATTATCCTGACTTCGAAAACATCCCGTGTGACCGATTGCCGTGACGGTGAGATATTCGGGTGGATCAGCAAGCCGTTTTCAACGCAATTGTTGAAGGACATAATTGACGGAGCGGCCAAGGTTTAGCCCTTTGCTTATTGGAGGTCCATAATTGCGCCCCAAGGTTGAACAGAAGAAAGAACTTCGACTGACAACAGATGGCCCTTGTGCCGTCAGGTGTCTCTGCCTGACGGCTTCTATATACCGAGTATGGGTGTCACGGCTTCGCCGAGATTGCCGCGCTCCCTGCGACACAAGTGTCTTCGGTCGCTCGCAATGACGAAGAGAGGGGAAACTTCGCGACAATCCCGCCTGCTACGGGCAATCCGGCGGTGCGGGTCCATCGTTGAACATATAATCGACCAGATACACCAAATCGGCAATGTCCGAGCCGGAACCATTGCCATCAATGTCCGCCTCCATAGGGCAACCGAAACCGTCCCCCTCGTTGAACATGTAATCAACAATGTAGATCAGGTCGGCGATATCAACTATGTCACCACTCGCATGGTCGACGTTGCCACGTAGCGTGCAGCAGCAGGCGTCACCGACACCGTCCTCGTCGGTGTCCTCCTGACCGGCATTAGCGATGGCCGGACAGTTATCAATATCACCGCAAACGAGATCGCCATCGATATCGTTTTCCGGATCGTTCGGGCAGTCGTCACACAGGTCGCCGAGACCATCGCTGTCGGCGTCGGCCTGGGCCGGGTTGTAGATGGTTGGGCAGTTGTCATCGGGGCACGTGTTCTCCGGGTGTCCGGGGTCACCATAGCCGTCACCGTCGGAGTCAACACAGACATAGATGGAACCCACATAGGTCTCGCTGACGGCCGAGAAAGCCGACCACTGAGCCTCAGCATCCTGAGCGCGTACTCTGTAATAATAGGTGCCGATGACATGGTCGGTGAAACTGTACGACGTATCCGTTATATCTGAAGCAATAATAGTCTCCGAGCCGTATCCTTCAACCGGGTAGATGTCGTCGACGTAGATACCCTCGCCCGCTACGTATCCATCAGTGTAGTATGATACACGAAGAAAGACGGACTGTCCTTCGTAAGCCGCGAGATCGAACAACGCTTCGGTCCAGCCACCCGAAGAGCCGGTGATGCCGTTGCCTCGATTGTTACCGTGCGGATCGTAGTTGGTAGTAACGTTGCCCGCTATCGGCGTGAAGCTTACACCATCGCCTGACACTTCGACATAGGCATAGTCCCAGTCGGATTCGATGTCGTACCAGAGCCACACTTTCACGCTGTCATCCGGCTGCACTGAGACAGCGTTGACGGTCTGGACATATCGGTTGAAGTTGTGGCCGGACTCGGAGTAGAAACTTGAGGGGAGAGAGTGCTCACGAGCGGTGGAGATTGAAAACTGATTGTTGCTCCAGTTGTCGAAGTCATCCGCTTCATCGGTGATGCGCTGGAAGTTCTGCATCTCCACCAGTTCATAGTAAACAGCCGGGTTCAGCGTGTCGTCATGGCTCCAGGCGACATCGTACTGAATGCTGTCGACAGAGTCGGCGACGTACAACACCGGCGGTACGGGTGGCGCGATCTGCTGAACATTCCCAGCTATCTCTATCAGGAACAACGCCGGTCCCATGTTCTCGGCCACGAGCGGCTCCACACGATCCAACGGCGGCCAAAAGTTGTCGCTGTAGGAACCGACTTCGATAGTGAAGGCGTAGTTCTTGTTCTTGATCGTTTGCTCGCCATAACCCCAGTCGACAGTGGAGCCGTTGACCAGATACAGACCGGTGATAGGCGACGGATCGTATCCGTTCATGGACTCGATTGAATCACCCAGGGCGGCAAACAGGTCGTTTTCAGGAGTAAGTATGTAGTCATAGCCCCAGGGCCACAGGATCAGATTCGAGTACGAGTGGTAATCCATCGTGATCACGAACTGACGCGAGGCGATGAAGTCACGCATGTTCTGCGACTCCGGCTCCGAGAATGGTCCGGTACCGCGATAGGTCTGATCATCCGTGTACGGGGAGGAACCGACGTCGTCGTAACCCCACATGTAACCATAGTTGCGATTGAGATCGACGCCGTAAGTACCGTCGCCGTTGTTGCGGCGGTTCTTGCGCCACATGCCGCCGCCGCCGGGTGCGATCACTTGGTTGTGGTAGTAGCCATCCGGATTGACCGGGATGACAAACCATATCTCGCGAGTATTCACCAGTTCGGTGATGTGCGGATCGATGTCGTAGTAGTCGGTGAGCGTATCCAGAATGGCCAGACAGACCTCAGGCGTGATCACCTCGCGGGAATGGATAGCGGCATGGAACAGAATCTCCGGCTCGTCCTCGTCCACGGTCGGATTGTCGGAGACCTTGATGGCCCACATCGGGCGACCTTCCAAAGTGTAACCGATATTGAGCTTGGGCGCAACGGTGTTGCTATGTTCGTTTACAACGGCGTCGATATAAGTGTTGATCTCATCGAGCGTCTTGTACCCACCCATATCCTTGGAGATATTAAGGCGCGATCGATTGAATGCTACTATGTCATCATGGACGATCTCAGTTCTGATTCCGGCGTCCTT
>JAUWMW010000084.1 GCA_030612965.1 bacterium | reverse complement strand
GGGAGTGTACGGAATTCTGTGTAAGCGACCGGTTCACGGTTGTTAGATCCTTCCCTCGAACATAATGCTGAAGTGGTTCAGGGCTGCGACCCAATCCTTGATCGGCCGCTTCCACTTCTGCGAGATTCGCTGCAACGCCAGATAAATCACTTTCCTTACCGAGTCGGCCGTGGGAAACGAGCCGCGATTCCTTGTCACCTTTCTGAGTTGTGCCTGCATCGATTCAATGGCGTTGGTGGTATAGATAACCTTCCGAATCTCCGGTGGGTAGCTAAAAAACGGAATGATGTTCATCCAGCAACAACGCCACGACCGAGCGATCTGGGGAAAGCTCTCTTGATACTTGGCTTCGAAGGCAGCCAGGGCGTCTTCGGCGGCCTCCACGTTCGGCGCCGAATAGATCGTCCTGAGGTCGGCGGCCACCGCCCGACGTTGTTTCCAACTGACGTACCTCAGTGAATTGCGCACCATATGCACGATGCACAGTTGCACCTGAGCCTTGGGATAGGCCGTCTCAATGGCCTCAGGAAAGCCTGTCAGACCGTCCACACAGGCGATCAGGATATCCTGAACACCCCGGTTCTTCAGCTCCGTCAGCACATTCAACCAGAACTTGGCCCCCTCGTGCTCACCGATCCACAGGCCCAGCAACTCCTTGTAGCCCTCAAGGTTGATGCCCAGAGCAAGATACACGGCCTGGTTCTTGACCTGACCGCTATGGCGCATCTTCAGGTGGATGGCGTCCAGATACACGATCGGATAGACCCTGTCCAGCGGACGGCTCTGCCAGGCCGTGACCTCCTCCAGAACCGCATCCGTCACCGCCGAGATCAAGGCCGGCGACACTTCCGAGTCGTACATCTCCTCGAGGTGCCCCTGGATGTCTCGGGTTGTCATGCCACGAGCATAGAGCGCCAATACCTTGTCGTCGAAACCGGGCAGCCGACGTTGGTGCTTCTTGACCATCTGCGGTTCGAACTGGCCATTGCGGTCGCGAGGAATCGACAGGTCAATATCCTCGGTCCCGGTCTTAACTGTCTTGGTGCTCTTCCCGTTGCGGGAGTTGCCGGTGTTCCGGCCTTCGGGGGCTTTGGGGGGATAGCCCAGATGATGAGTCATCTCGCCTTCAAGAGCCCGTTCGTAAACTCGTTTGGTAAGAGCTTGCAGAAGCCCACCCTCGCCAACTATCTCCTCGGGCGTCTTGCCTGCGATCAACTCATCAATGAGCTTGTCTGCCTCGTCGCGCTTGTCGACCATGTGTATCCTCCTTCAAATGAATATACATCATGGCCGCTTACACAAAAATACTTACACACCCTTGGCCGACACTGTACCTGAGATATACTTGTACACCGGCTCACAACAACAGGCCGCCAGCGAGTATTTCCTGAGATTTGTAACGTATACTCCGTAGGCGCCGAACGGCGTCAATGGGACCGGTTAGCCCACTATTTGCGCCCGCGTGATCTTCAGGTCGTGCGGGTTACGTGATCGAATCTGAAAACTCGATCACCACTAAGAGAGCCTGTAGCAGGGCACGTCTCCCCGAGACATACCGGAACGCGGCAGGTCTGGGGTACACCTGCACCACAGACACTGATTCATCCTGAAAACAGAAGCCGCCCCTGAAGCCAAGGGCGGCTTTGTTGTTATATGCAGCTTACTGTTACGGTATACAGTAGTTGTCGCTTGTCTCGTGGTTGGAGCTTTCGTTATAGGTCCAGCCATCCTTGGAAACATCAGTCACCGTGGCAATGAAGCACATTCCCGACGAGGTGCCGCGTAGCGTAAACTTCACTTCGCCCGAGTTGTTGGTCGTACCGCCGAAGTTGTAATCGCTACCGCCTTGATGGTGCAGCGTCATTGTGACATAGGCGCCCTCTACCAGGTTGACACAAGCTTCATCGTGGATGGTCACGTACGTGTACAGATTCTTCTTGTTGCCGCCGAAATCGATCGATGCCACATGCATCGTGTCGGCACCGTGGCCTCCGCCGTAGTCGTCACCGTTAGTAGTGTTCAGAGTCGCGTTCTCAGCATCGACCAGCCCTGAACCCTGCTCGTCTGACGGCAGGCCGATATCCTGTGCCGATGACATGAGAAGGTTGCGCATCTGCTGATTGGAGTAGCTCGGGTGGGCCGACCAGGCCAGCGCCGCTGCACCGACTACCATCGGCGCCGACATCGACGTGCCGCTCATGTAGGTGTAGTTACCGCCTTTGTAGGTAGAGTAGATGTTGTCGCCGGGGGCGATCACTTCCACTTCCGAGCCCTTGTTGGAGAACCCGGCGAAACCATCGGAGACATTGGAAGCCGAGACGGCCATCACGCTGCTCAGTGCAGCCGGATACTCAACAGGGCTGCCGTAAGAGTTTCCAGCCGCCGCAACGCTCAGAATCCCGGCGTTCCAGGCTGACTGGCATGCGACCTCCTCGGCCTCGGCGAAGCCGCCGCCGTAGCTCATATTCATAATGTCCATGCCGTTGCTGATACACCAATCGATACCGGCGACGATATCGGAGACGTAGTAGCTGCCGGAACGACCAATTTTGACGGCGTATAACTCACATCCCGGCGCCACTCCCACGACACCGATACTGTTGTCATCGGCGCCGATGATCCCGGCGCAGTGCGTGCCATGGCCGTTCTTGTCATCCCAGTCACGACCCACTATGGCTGCGCCACCGGCCCAGGTAAGGTCGGGGTGGTTATCATCGCCGCCCGTATCCAGAATGGCAACCTTTATGCCGGCCCCGGTGTAGCTGCTATGAGCCCAGACGTACTCGGCGTCGATCCGGTCAACACCCCAGTCGAGCGTCTGCTCCGTAGCGTAGCGCAGTTGATCCTTCTCTACGAAAAGGACATTAGGGTTATTTCTCAATTGCTCAATTGCCTCCGCCGGCAAGCTGGCGTGGATTACCGGAAAATGTTCGTACTCGCGCTTGATGACACCACTGGCCGCCGCCAGCGCGGCGCGTGCCGGTTGCTTGCCGGTGAAACCAATCAGGACGTCAATTGGACCGTCGTCGGCTGCCACCGTCTGGTTCGATGGTGAAGTCGGCGCCGGTTCCTGCGAACAGCCGAACATCAACAGCACTGCCGTCGCCAATGCGAGGGTGAGAATTAGTGCTTTTTTCATTCCTACCTCCTACGGGGGTGAAGGGCTGTTGGTGGTTCCTCTATAACATAGAGCTAACAAGCGAGTTCTGTTCAATGAATACCGATTGTCTGGATCAATGTACATTTGATGACTAGTAACCACCTGCTACTTCAACACGAACAGGTTATTCAGATGCGTCTTTTTACAATATGCAGGGTTTCATCCGTTTTACAAGCAAGAAAACACCAAAAGTTCCGGTGCAAGTCAAACCCGGAACTGTTCCCAACGCTTGGTCATGTAGAAAGTCTCTTGTGCCAAGTATCGAAGGATCGAAGATCACGTCGGCAGATATGTCTCTTTTGACCCGAGGTATCCTGGTCCGATGAGCCGGAGGAGACGATGTCACTCAACCGGCGGAGTCCTTGCGGCTACTCGCCCCGATGGACCTCGAAGTTGATGTAGAATGTTTCCGGTTCGCGATCCCCAGGTGACTCCGCGGTCTCCTCGCGCACGCGCAACCGATTTGGCCCGATTGTCAGATACCTGGTCGGAATCTCGATTGTGAACGGCAGCCGATGCTGATAATGATGCATAGCGAACCTTGGCTTGCCGGACTGATCCAACAGCGACAGTTCGTAATAGCGTCCTTTGATTGTCGCCAGGTTGAACTCGAGTCGAACCAGCGGAGTTGCCAGGGCTATCACGACCAGATTGCTGTCTGCGTCGCCACGCACGGCGCTGCTGACCAGTTGAAATGACTGCAAGTCCGCCTCAGGCGTGACAGTTTGCCGTGCCGCGAAATATGAGACGCAGGCAACCACTAGAACGGCCAGGTAGGCAACGCCCGGCCGAAGGCCCATGCGGGCGGGGAACAGGAATCTAATCACAGCGCGAAAGAAACTCTCACCCTTGTCGGCGGCCTCTTCGGTCAGCGTATCCGGCGCCGGGCGACACAGCTTCACCTCCTCCGCGCAGTTTGGGCAGGCTTTGAGGTGATCCTCAATCTCACTTCGCGTGGCATCATCAAGCTCGTCGGGCGCCTCGGCGTATACGACAATGTCCTCCGACCTGACATGACCCTCCAGAAGTTTGTCTGCAACGGAGATGCCGAGATGTATGCGGGCCAGTTCTCTTACCTCTGCAGCCAGATCCGGATCGGAGGCGAGTTCCTTCTCGAACTCCGTCCGCTGTTCATCAGACATGCGGCCGCTGACATAGGCTGGGATCAGGTCTCTGAGTTTTTCTCTGTTATCCATTTCATCACTCATAGTCAATTATCCATCCAACCTGACAGGCGATACAGAGTCAAAAAGGTTTGTCCTTTTCTAAAAGCCGGGCACGAATACTCTTGGCCGTCTCCCGACAAGCCCACATTGTTCTACGGATATTCCCCTCCGTCTTGCCCAGCACTTCACCGATCTGACGACACTTCATGTTGCCTTTCAAGTACATACGCCACAACTGCCGACACTCAGCCGGTACCAGACGAAGAACCCGGAAGGTAATCCGGGCAGTTTGGCGCTTTTCGAGTTGCTCTTCCTGGGTCAAGCCTGTGGCCGGCAGATTCAGTTCATCCAGTTCCTCTCTGAAGAACCTGCGACTGAAACGGAGATAATCGATACAGGTGTGCTTGACTACCCTGTTAATGTAGGTCTTGAGGCTGGCTTTGAAGGCGAACTCGCTGCGGTTGAATGAGATCAGCAGCTTGTACCGAGTATCCGAGCGGATGTCGTCCGCTTCGTATCCGAATCGATGTTGCCAGGATCGAAACGAAGCTTCGATACACTCATCGATATAGGCCACCGCCTCCCGCTTGCCCGCTACATAGCCCTGTACAATCTCGCTGTCAGACATACCTAAGGGCATGGACGAATTTACGCCCCAGCAGGTTTTTTCGCAAACCTTTTCCTTCCAGCGCCGCCGGTGGATTGGAAGCAAGACAATGCAAATGACAGGAGAAAACGATGCGCAACGAAGACAAAACTGGAGACACTCGGTTGACAAAGGCAGCCAAAAGCCCTATAATATGGCGTTCTTGCAACGCAGAGCCTTTTGACCGACTAACCCACTTGTCGGGAGGATATACCATGCGACCCATTTCTATCATGTCCGCGCTGGTGGCAATCCTTTTGGTTGGACTGCTGCCGGTCGGCGCAAACGCCACAATTATTAATGTGCCGGGTGACGTGGACACAATTCAAGTTGCCATCGATAGCGCGGTTACCGGTGACACGGTGCTGGTTGGGCCCGGGACATATTATGAAGCCCTCACCATCGGGAAGGAGATCGTAGTTATGAGTTCCGATGGTGCAGCTACGACCACAATCAGCGGTGCCGGACGTGGCAGTTGCCTAACCTTCACTAACAGCGTTGGCAACGCCTGCCTTGTGAAAGGCTTCAAACTCACGTCCGCAGGCAATGGGGCCAACTGTGCGTCTGGGCGGCCGCTGATTGAGGCGTGTCAGTTCGAAAACTTCTCCGGTTTTCATGT
The DNA here is from genome assembly GCA_030612965.1 of bacterium. Classification (GTDB taxonomy): domain Bacteria; phylum Zixibacteria; class MSB-5A5; order GN15; family FEB-12; genus JAJRTA01. The sequence continues at coordinate 3,000 of JAUWMW010000084.1, read as the reverse complement.
TTATCGTGCTCATCCTCAGGAGGTAGGCTATTACGCTGCCAACAACGACTTCACACCAAACTTTACAGGGACACACAACGCTTTAAGCATCCGCAATGGTACAATCACCGACCCTACCACGTGGCCAGCAGTTTCCGGGTTGGCCTACTATGTCGAACCGATCAACGCCGGTTACCTTATCAAGGTCCAGGGCACCAATCATCCCGAACTGACCATCGAGCCGGGTGCATTGGTCAAACTCCCTCCACCGTATCACAAGAGTTCCTGGCCAGCTACCGACTATGCACGATTCTTCGGTGTCGGCATTGATGATTTCGGCACGATAAGAGCAACCGGTGTCAAATTCACCACGACCGACTACGATGGATGGGGTGGCGACACCAACGGCGACGGTCTGCTATATGATGTGCCTCTTAGTAAGTGCTTCAGTTCAATCGTCCTGGGCAATAAGGCTGACGGTTCGCTGATAGACAGCTGTTTTATCAGGTTCGGCGGATGTCCTTATTACAACTCGGTTGATGCCGCCGTGTATCTATCGAGCTGTGACATGACGATCAGTCGTTGCATTCTCGATCTAAACTACACTACCATCAGAGTGGAAGGCGGAGACCCAGTAATATCAGATAACACTATCGACGGCAGCATCCACTACGGGATACTATTCAATGTTGCTATAGTGAACCATCAGGTGTCAGGCAACACAATCACGAATGGGTCATATTTCCAGGCCTGCCTGCACCCGATGGCAATCGAGCAATTCGCTTACAACAATACCATGGAGCTTAACCCGTCGGATCAATTCAACGGCGTTTATGTCCTTCGCGGTACTGTCAGTGCCGAGACCACCTGGCCTTTGCTACCTGAAGGAATGGTGTACATGGTATACTTCGTCGCCCAGAATACCGGGTATGCGAACAATACAGTGGTTGTCGAGGGTGCCGGCAGTCCGTTGTTGACGATCGCATCAGGCTCGATTGTTAAACTTCCTCCTACCGTGTACAAATCATCCTGGCCTCAGGACAACTACCACCGGTTCTTCGTCATAGGCAAGAACAATCCAGGTCGATTAGCAGCCAATGGAGTCTACTTCACGTGTTTCAAGGATGATGAGTGGGGAGGGGACAGCAACGGTGACGGTCCTCCCACGACTATTACGTCGAAGCTTTACTTCAGTGCCCTTCACTTCGGGAGTCAGTCCGGCGGTTCATCACTTGAGAACTGCTTCATTCGATACGGAGGTAACCAATACTATAACAGTGTGGACGCCGCCCTCTATATCGAGACCAGCGTAATAAATGTCACATCCTGTGAATTCAGTAAGTGTGCCCGTGCCATACGCGTGTCCAACTGCAACCCGAGTATCACCTTAAATACTTTTGATAGCTGCACCAGATCCTTATGGCTGGATATTCCGGTGGTGTACCACAATGTTGTCGGCAATGTGATCTCAAACGGGACGGAATTCCAAGTGAGGATCGATCCACTGGCAGTCCAGGAATTCGTCTCCAATAATACCGTTGAGTTAAATCCTAACGGTAAGTATAATGGCATACATATCGAACAGGGAACGGTCTCCAGTTCGACTACTTGGCCGGCGTTGCCCGACAGCCTAGTTTATTATGTCTCTCCGGGCAATTATACTAACGCCATCAAAGTAGAAGGCACGGGGAATCCGGTGCTGACTATTGAGCCCGGCGCGGTAGTCAAACTTCCTCCGCCGTACCATAAGAGTTCCTGGCCCGCTACCGACTATGCGCGATACTTCTCGGTTGGTGTCAGTGGCAGCGGCAGGATTCGGGCAACCGGGGCGGTGTTTACCGCCCTTAAGGATGACGACTTCGGTGGGGACACCAATGCAGACGATACAACACAGGTCGGATCGGCCGATCGCTGGAGTGCTATCTATCTGGGGGCTTCATCGACCGGATCGGAACTGGATGGTTGTATTATTCGTTATGGCGGGAATGCCTCCTATAACTCTGCTGATGCCGCGGTGTATATCGTTAATTCGAGTCCCACCGTTACGGGCTGTGAACTTTATAACAACCGCACGGCTGTCAGGGCCGTGAATGCCACGCCGACCATCTCCTTGAACCACTTTCATAATAACGTCACCGGGATTCTCTCGACCGGTTCAAACCCAACAATATCGAACAATCACTTTGCCAGTAATACAACCTTTGCCGTCCAGAACACCACTACCACGTATAACATCGATGCCTCCAACAACTGGTGGGGGCAAAGCAGTGGACCGTTGGATACTTCTTCACTGGTTGGAGAAAACGGCAACACCTGCGACCCCAACCCGCTCGGTTTGGGGGATCAGGTGTCTGATTACGTGCTGTACTGCCCGTGGACAGTTGAGGATACCACGATTAATGTGACACCGGCGTCGCTTATTTTCGCCACCACTGAGACCACCGGGGCGCCTGATCCACAGACGATCCATATCGACACGGATTGGCCCGCCGGTACGCTCAACTGGGAACTGTTCAAGGAGGCCGATTGGCTGCACGTCGACAAGATCACCGGCAGCAACCCGGACAGCGTGATCGTGTCAATCGCCGACACCAACTACCCGGCCGGCATTTACTCCACCTATCTTTGGTTAGTCGATACCAATGCCTCCAACTCACCGAAGTATGTGCACATCACCCTGTTCGTGGAGAGCAGGGGTGTTGACATCAGCGATCAGGAAGTCGAGCCGGGCAATATAGTGGGTGTGCCGATCAATCTGTTGACGGACCAACCGCTTAATGCGTTCACCATTCCGCTTTGGTTCTGTAATTCACAGTCATCGAGCGTGATACTGGACTCGGTTGTGGTCGATCACGACTTGGTCGATTCGGTTATCATCGATGATCGCATTATCATCGTCTATCGTGTAATCCAGGAACCGCCCATGCCGGACAGCAACCTGGAGGCAGGTGCTTACACGCTCGGTCACATTTACTATACGATTCTGCCCGACGCCGTCGATGACCGCATAATTATCGATAC
>JAUWMW010000227.1 GCA_030612965.1 bacterium | reverse complement strand
TCGGCTACCGGTGGATGGTTGGTGGTGTCGACGATGATTATGTGCTCGGCAATGTCGGTGTCCTGCTCGTCGGTGTTGTCCTTCACGCGCAGGGTGATGACGATGGTGTCGGCCAGCACGCCGGGATCGAGCGTGTAGCCGGGATGGGTGATTATCTCGCCCTCGCCGTCGGGATTGCCCCAGTCGAGGCCGCCGCTGTTGTCATAGTCCCACAACCATTCGACGATAGCGGCACCGCCACAAGTGTAGTACGATCCGCTGCCGTCAAGAGTAAACGGCGTGTTGGCCGGTACCGAGGCCGGCGCTGCGATCACCGCCACCGGATCACAAGTGATAGCCGGAATCAGTATCAGGATGCCCCAGTCGGTATCGATTTCGTTGCTGCCGTAGTTGCTGCCGTTCCAGTGGCCATCGGGGTGCTGGTGTTCGACCAGCCACTCATTGTATTCCTGCTGCCAGTCGTGGGCGCCGATGGTTTGGATTTCATGCGGGTCTCCGGCCGCGTCGACGGCTATGCGGCAGCCCTTGGCCACACCGTACATGGCATACAAATTCCCGAGGTTGCCGTTGGTGACACTGTTTCCCTGGTACCAGTTGCTATTGAGATAGTTCAGGGCGTTCTGAATGCGAGTGTCGCTGTACGGCACGTCGCAGAAGGAGAGTTCACAGATACCGGCGCCGGTGCGCCCGACGTTGGGGTTTCCGCTGTAGTTATACCCGAAACCACCGTTGGCGTGCTGACTGTAGGTGGTCCAAACCAGAAGCTCGCTTTTGACAAAGGCCGGCGGCGCCAGCAGCCAATCGAATTCGGCCGCTTCCATACCGATGGACGGCCACTGTGTCACCGAGTTGTCGCTGCTACCGCAGTTAGCTGTATACTGCCAGCCTCCGCGGCCGCCATAATCGTTCTGAGCCCAGGAAAGCCAATCGATGGCATCGACGACAATGTCGTGATACGTTGTGTCGAGCACTCCAGGCGGACCGGTCGCGGCCGTACTGTCGGGGGCATCGCACGCCACAATCGCCATGATGGCGATGCCGACCTCGTATGACGGTCGCGTACCGTTGGAGAAGCCGATACCGATACCGTCCCCATCGGAGTCGGGATCACCGTGTGATTGTACTGAGATACCTTGGACGTACGAGTGCGAGGTTATGATGTCCAGCCCCTGCTTGACATAATCGGCGTAGATGTCTTCGTCCGGATCGTCGAACGGCAAGTGGCCGCGGTTGGCAAAGGCCAGGACCTGCATACCGAAACAGCCTACCCGGTACTGTCCCTCGGCGCCCCAGCCCTGCCAGCCTATGTAACCGTAGTTATGCAAATAGAGCCAGCGCAGACCTTTTTCGATAGCCAGGTTCACGCGCGAGTCCCAGTCGCGCGGGACGACGTCGATACGCACGACGTCAGCGTCACTCAGCAGGGCAGCATCAGTCACGGTTAAGGTCGCGTATTTGGGGCCCATAGTGGCGTAACTGTGGGTCACCGCGATATAGCGTGCGTCGACAACCGAGCCGCCGGCTACGGGCGAGCCGTCACCGAAGTCCCATTCATACGTGTAGGGCGCTGTTCCGCCTGTCACATTGCCCCAGATAACAAGGGCCGTATCCGGGTTGGGCCAGGCGTAGGCGGTGTTGATACTGGCCGGCAGATTGCGGATACCGTCCGGCATGACATTCACACTCGGCTGCGCCGTGACGTCGGCCGTCACCAGGCACAACACAGCGAGTGCAAGAACCAAACTCAGCAATCGCGTTTTCATTGCTTCCTCCAGATTACAGTTAACATACAGTCTCGTCACGTCGCCGATGTCAATCGTCCTAAGAGTTCTACTGCGGCGACAATTGTTTTGTCTATCTAAGGCGACTCCTGTTTTAGAAGCTCCTCCAAGGTCAGCACACAGTAGGCGGTTACCAGGACCGGGTTATTTTCCCACCAGCGGCCGTTTTCGTTCACCCAGGAGCCATCAGCCGCCTGGATCGAAATCAGTTTGTCGGCCAGGTCGCCACGCCAGTCGTGCTCGACACCCGAACTGTCGACCAGGGTCGGATCACCGAGCACGGTCAACGCCCTGGCCATCACATTGTAATAGTAAAACAGCCCCTGCTCGCCAAGTTCCGGGTTGGTCTTGACGGTGTAATTGCTGCGTATCCATCGGTAGGCCGCTTGGACGCGCTCATCGCCGGGGTCCAGCCCGGCATGGATGAAACTCTTCATTCCCGCATAGGTCATGCCACCGTATGATGTGGCGCCACCGGCCTTGGAGATACCAGGATAATAAACAAAGCCGCCGTCATCACTAGACCACTTGTAGTCATTGTACTTCTTGTAGTTTTGGCAACGCTGCAAAAACAGGATCGCTTTTTCCCAGAAAAGGTCCTCGTTGACGGCGTCCGTTTGCGTTTCACCTAAACGCACCGCAGTTGCTTCACCCGTCGGCGCGTAGCTTTCGGATGCACGCACCGCCTCGAGGGCATACTGCATGTTGGATATGTCGGAGCGTTCGTCTTTGTTGTAACCGATGCCGCCATAGGTGGAACTGTCGAGTGTCAAGCCGTCGTCCTCGTCGGCCTGCAGCGACATGATGTATCGTCGTGCGTTGATTATCGTTTCCTCAAAGTTGGGCGCGTGGGCGGCTACCAGGGCCATCAGACAGATCGACGTGTTGTACGCTTTCAATTGCGGCTCGAATTCGGGATAGATACCGCCGTCCGGACGGACGTTGGACAGCAGGTACTTGTACCCGGCCAGCATACCGTCATCGTACGTGCCTCTGAGTTTCTCCGGCGCCCGCGCAAACGCCGTCAGGGCCAGTCCGGTGATGCCGGGGTAATCGTTAAAGGAACCATTCTCGCTCTGCGCCGCCGCCAAATAGGCCAGAGCACGCCCGATACCGGCCTCGGCCTCGTGCCTCAGCGATAGATCGAAAGAGTTCTTCTCCGCCGCCACGCAGAACGATGTCATACTCACAATCAGGGCTGCGATCAGACCGATGGATTTCAGTGATACTTCCACATTACTCCCTGGACTCTTCAGATTGCGGCCATCGGCTGATTGTCATAACTACCGGCGTACCCGGTTTCGGCAGGATTTCGGCGTTGGCTTCGTACACGGTATCATCGACCCGCCCCGATAACGGATTGTTCACCACCGCCACGGGATCGCTGTAGGTAGCGATGATCGAACCATCAAGGTCGGCCATGAACCGCCCGTCGATCACCATCGACCCGGTAAACACCCACGGTGTGGTCTCCATGGCATCTTTTCGTTGCAGATCGTACAACAACTCGTGCGCTTGACGAGCAACCTCACGGCCGTTCTCGTCCTGCCAACTCACCGTGATGGTCAGCGAATCACCCTGTGGCGCGGTGGTGTCACCCTGATACTGCATGTTCGTTTCGCCGCTCTCCAGGCCCAAAAGCAGCAGCGCTGTTTGCAGGTGCAAGGGCTGACAATCCAACACTAAGACCGCTTCGTGGGTTTTCCCCGATCGGGTGGTGGCAAAGTATTCGATCTGACCCTGGTCCATGTTGACCCATCCGGGTATAGTGATCTCTTGCGTACGTTTATTCAGGCGCAGGCCGCCAATGGCGTATTCGTCCTGATTGATTCTTGTGACCAGCGAGTCGGTTGACTCGTGGTCGGTATCGGATGAAAGCGTGGGACTGCACAGAAGTAAGGGCGCTACCACTACCAAAGTGGTTCGGAAAAGAAGATCACGGGCGAAGTCCCACCCCATGTCCAGTTCATCCTCCATTGCCTGTCGGCCTGCCATTGGTCCCTACCGGAGTTTCTCGCATTGGAACCGGGAGGTTATGTGAAGTACTAATGTGCAGTAACAGACTGCAGCCCGGGAAGTCAAGGCATCAACGGCAAGCCGTAATTGGACCCTGCACCAGGGTTACTACTCAATCAACGTCAAAGACCTGAAATGTCAAGTGTAAAGTGATTGGACTTTCCCCAAAACATCTGCGATTTTAGCCGATTCTGGTGCACATGTTCGTCCCTGATTGACCTTTATCAAATCACCCATCACTGTTGAAGACCGCGCTCAGCCTACACTTATGCGCGCCCAGACGGCTCTATAGCG
>JAUWMW010000368.1 GCA_030612965.1 bacterium | reverse complement strand
GGCGTCTCCGGCGGCAACTTATTGGGATCGTTCAGGTCGGGGTCGTAGGCCCAATTCCTGTCCGGGGGCGAGTAGTATGTACCGTTCCAAAGGCCGTTCGCCTGTACCGAGTTCCATAGACAGACGGCTGATCCTAACCAGTTGAAGTCCTTGCCGGACCACTCTTCCAGAAAGCGAGGCAGGTTCTCGAAGCCGCCGTTGTAGTTGGCATCGGTGGTCTCGATATTGCCGGTCAGGTAAGATGCATTCACGGTTGTATTGGTGGCGATCCGATCGCTCTTGGTCATAGCGCTCTTGCTGTCATCCCACGAGCCGGAAAGGAAAGTCACGGCGTCAGCCAAAATCGCGGCCGGTTTCTTGTCAACCGAGTTGTAGTTACCCAGCGTGTAAACGGGGTTTGCGCTGGCGACAGTCAAACCGGCATCAAGTTGCGATCCCGATTTCAGACGTAAGGCCGGGTAGTCCGATGTTGAATCGGCGAAATAGACGACACCGCTGGAGGGAGCATAGCCCTGACTATACATCAGGTCGATATCGAGTTCCATAACGTCAACCTGGGCGTTCTCTCGCTGGTCGGTGAACTGATCCGTATTGAAGCTGATGACCCCGTCGGCAATCATGTTCGCGGTGACATCATTCCAGATGCCTCCGACTAACTGAAGAGCCTGGCCGTCGATGAATTTCAGAGTGGCATGATGCTCGTACGAATCCGGATTGCCGCTACCGCGGTCGATCAGTTTGTGAGGATCCCCACCGGCGGAGGCGTTCAGAGGAATATTGAGCGCCTCCTGACCATGTTCGGAATCCTGTACCATTCCCTGCCAGCGGGTTACTGACGAGTCATACCAGTAGCTGTCGTCGGCGTCCAGCCAGTTGGCCCCATCTTTCATGGAAACATCGGCGCCGGACAGGTCCTTAATCGTTACATCGCCTGAAGCGACACCGCCTGCACCTTTACGACCGTGGTATATGCTGCCCGCTGACGTCACATAGCTGTCGATCTGCAGGGAAGTGCCGGCCTGTAACCACAGGTTTCCGTTGGTGTGGACGCGTCCCGCCAGGGTCATAGCCGGGCCGGGCGCAATCTCCAGGTCGTTCTCGTAAAAAACAGCGAACTGAAAGAGCGGCACCAACGCCGTTTGGAACGTTTGTGACAACTCCATCTTGCCGTGGTCGTTCCGGCTCACGGCGACCGAAGTGATTGTAAACGATTTGAC
>JAUWMW010000169.1 GCA_030612965.1 bacterium | reverse complement strand
ATATTTGCCTGGATAGAAGTATTCTACAACCGAATTCGTCGTCATTCTACTCTGGGATACATGAGTCCAGTTGATTTTGAAGTAAAGAACAGTTATGCTTAATAAACTGTCCACTAAAACGGGGGAAGATCAGTTCCTTGGAACCTTACAAAGAACAGGCTTGCCTGTCAGTCTTTCATGGAGGCCAGGAACCGCTCGTTGTTCTTGGTCTTCTTGAGTCGATCCAGCAGGAACCCCATCGCCTCAATCGGGTTCATCTCCGCCAGGAACTTGCGCAGAATCCAGATCTTGGTGAGAACATCGTCCGGCATGAGCAATTCTTCCTTACGTGTTGAGGAGCGGTTGATATCCATAGCTGGGAAGATTCGCCGGTCGGAAAGGCGACGATCAAGTACCAGTTCCATGTTGCCGGTGCCTTTGAATTCCTCGAAAATAACTTCGTCCATGCGCGAGCCGGTTTCAATGAGCGCCGTTGCGATAACCGACAGGGAGCCACCTTCTTCGATATTACGAGCAGCTCCGAAGAACCGTTTGGGTTTGTGCAGAGCGTTGGAGTCGACACCACCGGAAAGAATTTTGCCGGAATGCGGTACGACCGAGTTGTGGGCGCGCGCCAGGCGGGTGAGCGAATCGAGCAGGATGACGACATCGTGGCCATGTTCAGTCAGGCGTTTGGATTTTTCCAGCACCATGTTGGCGACCTGCACGTGTCGTTCGGCCGGCTCGTCAAAGGTTGAGGAGATTACCTCACCTCTAACCGAGCGCTTCATGTCGGTTACTTCCTCGGGGCGCTCATCAATCAACAACACGATCAGTTTGACCTCGGGATGGTTAGTCGTAATCGCCTGAGCTATTCGTTGCAGGACAATGGTCTTGCCGGCTTTCGGTGGAGAGGTGATGAGGGCGCGCTGACCTTTGCCGATTGGGCACATAAGGTCGATAATGCGTGTGGTTACTCGCTCCGGACCCGTCTCCAGCTTGAACGGCTCATCGGGATAGAGTGGCGTCAGATTGTCGAACAGAATCTTGTGTTTGGATTTCTCCGGATCGTTGAAGTTGACTGACTCGATTTTCAGCAGAGCAAAGTACCGCTCGTTGTCCTTAGGCGGCCTGACCTGGCCGGCCACAATGTCGCCGGTGCGCATGTCGAAGCGCTTGATCTGCGAAGGCGATACGTAGATGTCATCCTGCCCCGGCAGATAGTTGTAGTCGGGGGAACGGAGGAAACCGTAGCCCTCCTCAAGAATCTCCAGAACACCCTCGGCCAGAATGGTGCTGTCCGACGACGAGGCGTTTTCCATGATCTTGTAGATTAACTCCGATTTGCGCAATCCCGAAACACCGGGGATATCCATATCCTCAGCTATTTTCAACAGTTCCGCGATCGTCTTGGATTTTAGATCAGGTAACTCCATGGTAAGTCCTTAAGCTTTGATTTTGATTTCCAATTCTGCCTTGCCTCGCCCGGTTCAGTCTTCGGACAACTGCTCAATCGGGGCGTCCCCCCAAAGCCGCTCGAGGGCATAGAATCGACGCGTCGGCTCCAGAAAAATATGGACGACCACATCGATATAATCCAACAACACCCAGTTTCCCTCGGAGTATCCCTCGCGATGGTACGGTTTGTGACCGTTGTCCATAAGACCGTCTTCCACCGCCCGGGCGATCGCCTTGACATGAATGTCGGCGCCGCCCGAAGCAATGACGAAGTAGTCCGTCACCGAGGATACTGCCTTAACCTTCAGTATCTTTACGTCGAATCCCTTCTTGGCCAGGGCCAGTCGGCCCGCCAGTCGGGCCAGTGTCAATCCCGATGACTCAGTCAAGGTTGTTTACTTCTTCTCCGTTGTTATTCTATTGAGCAGTTCCAAAGTCGGCCAGTCCTCGCCAAGAACCAGGGTGGCGGTTACCCGCCGAAAGTTATTCTCAAGCGGCTTGAAAGTGATCCCGGCGGCGCTCAAGCCCAGCTTCTGAGCCAACAACGTTGCAGCCGTACGATCCTCAAGGCGAGAGAGCACAAAAGTTTCGCTGACCCGGCTGAGGTCGAAATTGTCGGTGTCGACTACCTTGATCACCAGGTCCACATCGGTGTAGTCGGCCAGACCATCGGCCACACGCGCCGCCAGACCGTTGACGCCGCAGCCATTGAGTATTTGCAACCGCACCACATGATCGGGCGACTCCAGTGTTCGCGACACCCCACGGCTTACTCTGATGGACAAACTGACCACGTACACCAGGACAACTACAAACAGCACTGCGATCAGCAACTCCAGAACTCGGGAGCGCTGCAAGCGCTGCCGCCACGAATTATCAGATGAGCGGTCGGCTTTTTTGGGCCTCAATGATTTGTGCATTGGAGTTTTGGGTTCGAGGGGAGACGATCTACAGGTCGGTGCAGAACTGAGGGCTCTACCGCAGACCTGCCGGATTATACCAAGAGCTGCTCCTGCCTAAAAGAGGGTTCAAAACTGCGTCATATCTTTGGACCATAAAGGTCAACCGAAACTTCTCAGACGGATGATAATCCAGTGTGAAGCCGGGCAAGAGTGTGGCATCCCGACCCTGCCCCCACTGCCCAGCCGAATGGGCCACCCCCAGGTTTACACTCAGGCTTAGCTTCGGCGAGAATTCATAGAGCATGGTCGAGTTCAAAAGACCTACCGACCCGGACATAGCGCCGCCTGAGAAAAAGCTTACCGAATAGCTGTGGGACCAACTGATCTTGGACATATCCAGTAGCGAAAACGGATTGGCCGCCGGTTTGACCGATAGCGAATTGGTTCTGGACATATTGTCCAATTGGGCGCGATCCGCCATCTGGGCCGATACGCTTCCGACGATAGCGATCAGAAGGACCGCCAAGAGTAGTTTACTAAAGCGACTGTTCATCATCCTAATCCTTGAATCTATCTTAGCCTTCGCTCGACGTCAACCAAAAAATCCCGACCAATCCGGCGCGCGCAGTCGATTTACGCACTCTACTCATTATAACGCAGGCCGGCGCTTTTCGGCTCAATCAAATGCAGTCTAATTCAACATTTCTCTGCGAACTTGCGGGCCAACTCCTCAAGCTGGTCGATCGAGTTAATACCCAGACCTTCGTCCGGGTTGCTAGTGGTCACTACCGCCACTTTTAGGCCTTGATCGTGCATGATCTTGATCGTATCGGTGAGGTAGTACTCCTTTTGCGTGTTTTGAGTACCCACTTTGTCCAGAGCCGCAAACAACTCCCGGTTGTCGAAACAAAACGCGCCGGTGTTGATTTCCTTGATCTTGAGAACATCAGAGGTAGCATCCCGGTGTTCGATAATCTCATTGAGCAGATCGCTGTCAGGCACTCGAACTATTCGGCCGTACCCAGTCGGATCGGACAAGATGGCCGAGAGACAGGTGGCTACGGCGCCGGCGCGTTCATGTGTTTCGAGCAGACGGCGAAAAGAGTCGACCGACACGAACGGCATATCGCCCAGCGCCACCAGAGTGATGCCATCAGAATCAGCCAGTGTCTCTTTGGCCATCATGACGGCGTGACCGGTACCGAGTTGCTCACGCTGCCAAACGAAACCGACATTCCGACCTGCCAGTTCACGCTGCACCATCTCCCCCTGGTGGCCGATCACCACGATGATCCGATCAAACCCCAGTGACTCCAGAGTGTCCACGACCAGGCAGATCATGGCGCGGCCATTGATCTGATGCAGAACTTTCGGCAAATCCGATTTCATCCGCTTGCCCTTGCCGGCGGCAAGCACAATTGCCGATCTTCCTGTGGCCATGTGCCTTCCTTTGATCCCTGGGTTTTGCATCATACCTGTGGTTGACAGGCGGTTATGATCATCGACTAAGCCAACGGTCTGTTGTCATTGTCGACATGAACGATGGCAGGCTTGAAGCCTTTGGCCTTCTCTTTCTCGATATGGCCGTAAGCAATAATGATGATCAAATCGCCGATACTCCCCTTGCGTGCGGCGGCGCCGTTGAGACCAATGATGCCGCTTCCGGCTTTCCCCTCGATGACATAAGTCTCGAACCGCTCACCGTTGGAGATATTGGCGACCTGGACTTTCTCAAACGGTATCAGATCAGCGCGACGGATCAGGTCGGCGTCGATAGTGATACTGCCGACATATTCGAGATTGGCATCAGTGATAGTGGCACGATGGATTTTTGATTTGCAAACTGTAATCAGCATATCTCTCCGGACCATATTCATGGTGCGTCCAACGCGACCAAATATAGTCAACTCAGCCGGGGGCGCAAGCGGTTTGTGCAATCGGCAAAGTGGGACTCATCAGTTACAACAGATGCGGCGGTAACCGGTTCCACACAACGGTCAAACCGAAATCTCGATCCAGTTGCGGGCCGGGTAGATCGACAGTTCCTCACTGATATCGTCGAGGGCCACCACCAGGTTTTTCCAACTGACCAGATGTTTGGCCTTCAGTGCCGGAAGCCATCGGAACTCGGAGTTTTCCTCAGAGAGCACAACCTCTGACTCCGGAGCCACCACGGCCACAATCAGCGGCAGAATCCATATTTTGTCAACCTCCGGCTCATAGAACTGAACCAGATACTCGGTCGCAAACATCCGCTTAGGGGCAAGCCCTGTTTCCTCCTCTAGTTCACGCACCACTACTTGCGCCACGGTTTCCTCGCCGCGCTTACTGCCGGTCATGAAACCCCAGTAACCACCGTAGGACTCCTCGGCCCGTTTCAAAATCAGGAATTTCCAGCCGTCGTAATCTTCCTTGATGACGGCGACGTTTACACCCGGGGATACAATGCCGATGTTGGTATGGTCTTGCATGTGTTCTGTCTCTATAGTTGCGCACTTCAACCGTTACATTTCACGCCAAGTTAATGCGAAAAACCGGTTCGTCAATGGTAAACTGCCATTACCGGTAGAAACGTGAAGCTATCGGTAGTCACACTGAGGCTGTCGCGTATGCCCCGGTCCTGTGGGCGGCAGACGCCCTGGCCACCCGCCGTCACCCTGAGCGCAGTCGAAGGGCGGCACATGCTGCAACGTCATACCTCGACTCCGCTCGGTATGACGTCATGGCGGCGGCAGGTCCGCAGAGACGGACCCGCCCTGCGCTCAGGACGACCCTTCGGACCAGGGGATTGATCTTCCCCCGTTTTAGTGGACAGTTTATTAAGCATAACTGTTCTTTACTTCAAAATCAACTGGACTCATGTATCCCAGAGTAGAATGACGACGAATTCGGTTGTAGAATACTTCT
>JAUWMW010000276.1 GCA_030612965.1 bacterium | reverse complement strand
CTCGGCCTCGAAGCGCGTCGCCTCGGTGACAAACATGGCCGACGGGCGCGCGTGCATGCCGAGCTTGTTGACAATGGTGACGGTCTGCTGTGTCATGCGTACTCTTCGACGAGGACAAACCGTTTACCGGACAACTCGCGCACGACCCCTTTGAGTTCGAGCGCCAACAACAGTTCCATCAACTCCGACACCGGCAGTTCAGCGGCGCGTGAGAGTTGATCGACCTGCATCGGTCCGGCCGAAAAGAGGGCGGTGATGTTTTTTTCGGCGTCGGTCATGTCCGGCAATTGGATGAATTTCTTAGCCAATACTTCTCCCTTCAGAGTGGGGAGTTCGTCAAAGATGTCTTCCGGCGAGGTAGTCAGGCGGGCGCCTTTGCGAATCAGTTCGTTGGTGCCTTCACTCATGCGATCAGTCGGCGCCCCCGGCACGGCGAACAACTCGCGTCCCTGTTCCAAGGCGTGGGCGGCGGTGATCAGCGCGCCGGATTTGCGGCCGGCCTCTACTACCACTACGCCGCGTGAGAGACCGGAAATGATGCGGTTGCGTTCGGGAAAAAAGGCGCGGTCCGGTCGGGTGCCGGGCAGGTATTCGGAGTATATGGCGCCCTGCTCCTTGATGCGCGACGCCAGACTCTTGTTTGATGCCGGGTAGATAACGTCCAGTGAACTGCCAAGCACGGCGATCGTCTTGCCGCCGCCGTCCAGGGCGCCGTTGTGCGCAGCGGAGTCAATCCCCTCGGCCATACCGGAAACAACCGTGATACCGCTTCGGGCCAAAGCTGAACCAAGCTGTGAAGCGAACAAGCGACCCTTCTCAGAGGGGTGGCGCGTGCCCACGATAGCGATCATTTCTTCATCCGGCGCGGTGGCCTCGCCGAGCCGAAACAACACCGCCGGGCCGTCCGGGATGGAACGCAACGGCGCCGGATATCCAGGGTCATCGAACGACAGAGCCGCCCAGCCCAACTGCACGACCTTTGAGGCGAAACTGCGCGCCGCTGGACCGTCATACTGTTCTTTGATCGCCGTTGCAGTCGTCCGGGAGATGTCTTTGACAGTTTCCAGTCGTTGTATCGGCGCTGCCAGAACCTCCGAGGGTGACCCGAAAGCCTCAACCAGGCGGCGGTAGCGTTTCCGTCCCACGCCGGGAATGCGCAGCAAAGCTATGGCGTCAACCAGTTGTTCTTTCATCTCGCTGTTGGTCAAGTCGTCTCTCTATTACGTGAATAAATCGCTCGGCGCCCTCATGGGTCACCGCCGACAGATAAATATAATCATCCGGCAGCCGCTCACAAACTGCTTTTAGATCACATTCTGTGACCGTGTCGACTTTTGTTATCACCACAAACGAGTCTCGCGACAGCAGCGTTTGATCGAAATCGGCCAGTTCCTGCTTCAGTTCATTATAGGCTTGCTCAAGATCGGGCGAGTTGATATCGATAACATAGATCAACAGCCGGGTGCGCTGGATATGCTTCAGAAACTGATGCCCCAGACCCTTCCCCTGCGAAGCGCCGGCGATCAGTCCCGGAATGTCGGCCATCACGCATGACTTGTACTCGCGCAACTTGACAATCCCTAAGTTCGGCACCAGAGTAGTAAATGGATAGTCGGCGATCTTGGGCCGGGCGGCTGAAAACGTCGCCAGGATTGTCGACTTACCGGCGTTCGGCAGACCCACCAGACCGACATCGGCCAGCAACTTGAGTTCAAGAGTCAGCTTTCTCTCTTCACCGGGTCGACCGGGCTGGACCTGACGGGGCGCCTGGTTAGTGGGCGACTTGAAATAGGCATTGCCGCGACCACCGCGACCGCCCCGCGCAATAACCACCTCAGCGCCGGGTTCGTCCAGGTCCACGATTGTCTCCGAGGAATCCAGGTCCGTGAAGATGGTACCGACCGGAACGCGAAGAATGATGCTCTCACCCGATTTGCCCGTCTTATGCCCCCCCTGCCCCGGGCGGCCGTTTGGGGCCTGGGATTTGCGGCGGTAGCGAAAATCCAGCAACGTAGTGAGGTTGGGGTCAGCCCGCACGATAATGTCTCCGCCGCGCCCGCCGTCGCCACCGTCCGGCCCGCCCTTGGGGACATACTTTTCGGTGTGAAACGACAGACAACCCGCTCCGCCGTTACCGGCCTTGACCTCGATTTGAACCTGATCGATAAACATCGGCGACAATATCCGGCCCTACTCCCGTGATGTCAATCATATAGACGGGTAGTGGGGGGGTTAATCCGATGGAGGGCGCGGCGTATGTCCACATGCGCCGCCAACCTTGGCATACTACAATGGGGCAGACCGGGAGGTCTGCCGCCCACACAGACAAGTCTGTTTTTTGCGCTTCGCGCGTCGATGCGGTTCAAGTTCGGTCAGGCGCCCTCGCCTGACCGCTATCACGTGTGAAGGCAGGCGTCGGGCGGGGTCGCCCGACACCACCCAAATTGCCCTCCCACTATTGTTGACGTCGCCAAAAAGGCTCGGTATATTCCGTTATGGCCAAGACTGAAATCCAGAATGACGCGCCGACTATCAACCAGCGCAAGCGGCAATTCTACGAAGAGTCCTCGCTATTCCTAGGGCGGATCTGTCTCAAGCTGGGGTTGACACCCAACACCCTGACCGGGCTGTCGCTCTTGTGTGCGATCGCCTCCGGGTTGTTCTTCTGGAAGGGGCAGATGCTGTGGGGGGTCTTTTGGATGATCGCCACCGCCTTCACCGACATGCTGGACGGCGCCACCGCGCGCGCCGGCAATATCGGCACTGTCTTCGGCGGCATTCTCGATCACGTCAGTGACCGCTACGGCGAGTTCTTTATTCTGGCCGGCATCACTATGTCCGGCGCGGTGCATCCGGGGTGGGGGCTGTTCGCGCTTTTTGGGATGGTCATCGCCAGCTACACGCGTGCGGCGGCCGAGTCGATGGGCAAGATCGAAAACTGCGCTGTCGGCTTCATGGGACGGTTGGAGAAGTTCCTCCTGATAATCGCCGGCTCCATTATTGAACACTGGCTGCCGACCGGCGCCTGGCCCAAAGGGAGTTGGCTGGAGCTGGCGTTGATAATCGTCGGGCTGACATCGTTCAT
>JAUWMW010000170.1 GCA_030612965.1 bacterium | reverse complement strand
TTCGCCGGCAATATGGACGACCTCAAGGTATGCGTTCACGAGTTGGAATCGCTGTCGGGCAAGTATTACCGTGAGGTGCTCAATGTTAGACGCAAGTACTACCGTTTGGTGCGTAGCGTGGTGGCTGAGAATCTTGACGGCCGTCGTCATGACGCTGACCTGGCCACGCTTTTCTTGTATGGTTCGCTCAACTGGGTGTACACGTGGTATGATGCCGACAAGAACGCCGATATTCGCAAGCTATCAGACGGACTATTGAAAATATACATGAATGGAATAAGAGCGTCTTGATAGTGTGTCTCACAAGACTGAGTTCCGGTGGTTCTTGCGGTCTTCGGAGAAGAACGTGTGAACCGCCGGGTCACAATCCCGCCTGTGGCGAGATCAAGACCCAGCGTAACGGGGTCCTGAAGATGCGCGAAAACGAAATACAGACAGCTTAGGGATAGCAGGAGGACTATGTTTTCAAAATTCTATGAATGGTACGAGAAGCGTCACGATTACGCCCGCGACTGGCTGAGCAAGAACGACGGTGAGGTTGTTGGCTGTTTCTGCAGCTATGCTCCGGAGGAGTTGATCTACGCCGCCGGCTGTCTGCCGATGCGGGTGTTAGGTTCGCACGAGCCGCAGGATGTGACTGAGCCGCACATTTTCGGTATGTTCTGCCCGTTCTGTCGTGACGTTCTGGCTCAGGGCTTGAAGGGACGCTACGACTACATGAAGGGGATCATGATCGCGCAGTCATGTATCCATTTACGGCAGTCGTTCACCTCGTGGCGCAATCATGTCCCGGTGGACTACTCGTTCTACCTGTACATGCCCAACAAAGTACAGACCGAACATGCCCGCTCATACTATGCCGGTGAATTAGTCAAGTTCCGCGACTCATTGCAGAAGTGGCGCGGTCGCGAGATCACCGACGACGCGCTCAGAGAAACGGCCGAACTGTACAATGAAAACCGTCGTCTCATGCACGAGGTGTATGATCTGCGCAAGCAGCCAAACCCGCCGATAAGCGGGAGGGAGGCGATGGTGATGGTGGCCTCGTCGTTCTTTGTCGACAAGAAGGACCACAACGCCGAACTGAAACGGATCCTGCCGGAACTCAAATCACGCACGCCGGATCGTGAATGCGGCGCGCGGCTGATGATTGTCGGGTCCGAGAATGACGACACCGAATTCATCAAAATGGTCGAGTCGGTCGGCGCTACGGTCGTGGTCGACGACCATTGCACCGGGTCGCGTTATTTCTGGAACTCCACACAGTTCAACGGCGATATCATGCAGGACATCGCCAACCGATATATCGACCGTCCCCCCTGCCCGACCAAGGACTGGGAGAGGCGCGACCGTTTCCCGCACGTTTTGAAACTCGCTCAGGAATTCAATGTGGACGGTGTCATCACGATCCAGCAGAAATTCTGCGACCCGCACGAGGGCGATATGGTCCCGCTCAAGGAGTATCTCAACAGCAACGATTTCCCAACGCTCTTCCTGGAGTTCGATGTCACCGTGCCGCTGGGACCGATGCGCATCCGGGTCGAGGCGTTTCTTGAGATAGTGGGCGAAGAGGAATTGTTCTAAACCACGTTTAGCACGAGGATTATCAATGGCTGAATATAGAACTGAACCGCTGAAGTGCTGGAATAAGGCCAAGGAGCTGCGCCTCAAGTACTACAAGGACTATCAGGATGCTCACAAGAAGGGCGGCATCCGCTGGACCGGCGGCGCCTGGGCGTTCGACGCTATCCCGGCCGGGTTGGGTCGCGATGTGTACAATATCACCGGCGAACCGTACGGCGCGTCGATAGCCTTTGACCGCAAGCTGTCGCTGGAATGCATGGAGGCGGCCGAAGCTAAGGGTTGGGCGCGCGATTTGTGCAGCTACATGCGCAACTATTGGGGTTCGATGTATCTTAACAAGTACGCCTTCGGCGGCGACTATCCCAAACCGGATTTCTGTTACCAGGATCACATCTGCTGCAGCCACGGCAAATGGTATCAACACGTGGCCGAGTATAAGAAAATTCCGTACTTCTGCATCGATGTGTCAGTCGGACCTTACAAGGATCTCGATGAGAACCGGTTGATGTTTGTCGTTAACCAGATGCATGAGTGTATCGAGTGGCTGGAGAAAACGACCGGGCGCAAGTATAACGACGAACTGCTGTGCGAGGCGGTGGAGACGGAATGTCGCTCGACCTCGACCTGGGCGGAGATCTGTACGCTAAATATGAGCAAGCCGGCGCCGCTCGATGAGAAGACAATGTACTCACTCTACGTGCATGGCACGCTGGCCAAGCACTCTAAGGAGATGGCCGATTTCTACGAGGAGTTGCGTGACGAGGTCAAGGATCGCGTAGACAATAACATCGTGGCGGTGCCGCACGAGCAGTGTCGCCTCATGTCCGACACCCAGCCACCCTGGGGATTCCTCAAGGTGTTCCGCTATCTCGAGAAGTTCGGGGCAGTGTCGATTGGGTCGCTGTATACGTTCGGACTAATCGGTATCTGGGAATGGAAAGAGGATGGGACCTGGGGTCCGCGCACAACGCCGATGCAGAAGGGCGAACGAATCACCAGCCGCGATCAGGCGCTGCGCATTCTGGCCGACTGGAACCTATCCAAACCGGAGTGGCAGCATTTCTACGATCCCAACCTCAAGACCGAAATGATGCTGCAGATTGTTAAGCAGTGGCAACTCGATGGTGTCATACTGCATCTGAATCGCGGTTGCGAGGGGCTGTCGTGCGGGATCATGGAGAATCGTCTGGGCATCGCCAAAACCGGTGTCCCGGTAATGACTTTCGAAGGCAACATGGGTGACGAGCGCGAGTTTGATGAGAAGCGCACGATGGCGCGCATCGATTCGTTCATGGAGACATTAGGGATAACCATCCCCGCGTGATGCGATGGGCACAGGTGTTGACGTGAAAGATATGAAGACAAGGAGATACGATGACTACTGCTGGAATTGACCTTGGCGCCAAGTTTGTCAAGGTCCTGTTCTTAAAGGATGACGAGGTGCTGGCTCGAACCCAGGAGCGAGCCGGATTTGAACCGATCGAGGCCGCCAGGCGAGCTTTCGCCGCGGCTCTTTCCGAATGCGGCCTGACCGAGAACGACCTTGACGCCATCTGCGCCACCGGCGCCGGCCGTCAGGTGTCACCGTTCACCAAGGATTCCGTCACCGAGGTTGGTGCGGCGGCCAAGGGTACGATCTATCTGCATCCGTCGGTGCGCACCGTTATCGATGTCGGCGGTGAGGAAGGCCGGGCGGTGAAATGCGGCGAGACCGGCAAGGTTGAGGATTTTGCGATCAATGAACAGTGCGCCGCCGGAGCCGGGTCCTTCACCGAATCGATCGCGCGGGCGCTGGAAGTTCCGCTCGAAGAGTTCGGCAAACTCTCCCTGAAATCGGAAAAGTCCATCCCGATGAACGCTCAATGCGCCGTCTTCGCGGAGAGCGAAGTCGTCTCGCTGGTGCACGCCAAGACACCTAAAGAGGATATCTCGCGCGCCGTCCACGACGCAATCGCCAGTCGTATTATTTCGATGGTTCGTCGTGTGGGCATCAATAACGAGGTCGCCCTGGTTGGTGGCGTGGCTCACAATCCCGGTTTTGTCGACGCCCTTGAGCGCGGCATGGAAACCAAGGTGATCGTCCCGGAACATCCCGAGTATGTCGGCGCGCTGGGTGCGGCTTTGACGGCAAGGGAAAGGAGCAGGTAGTGGCTGAAGAGAAAAAAGAATTCTGGCGCTGGAAAGAATACAACTGGCACGACGAGACCAAAGACTGGAAATCAGCCGAGACCATCACCGCCGGCGTCGATGTCGGCTCGGTAAGTTCGCAGGCGGTCATCATGCTGGATGGTGAACTGTATGCCTACTCCAACATGCGTACGGGCTCGGACAGCCCCGACAGTTCGCGCAAAGCTATGGACTGGGCATTGGAGGGTACCGGTTTGACCCTTGAGGGTATCCACTTTATCGTCGGCACCGGGTACGGCCGGGTCAATGTGCCGTTTGCCAACCGCGCTATTACTGAGATCGCCTGTCACGCCCGCGGCGGCAATATGATGTACGGCAACACGGTGCGCACGATTCTTGACATGGGCGGACAGGATTGCAAAGCGATCCTCTGTGACGAGCGCGGCAAGGTGTCCAACTTCCTGATGAACGACAAGTGCGCCGCCGGCACCGGCCGCGGTATGGAAGTGTTCGCCGATTTGCTGGCGGTGCCGATTGAGGACGTCGGTGAACTCTCGCTCGATGTTGAGGAGGAACCGCCGCCGGTGTCGTCGACTTGTGTGGTGTTCGCCAAGTCGGAAGCGACCTCGCTTTTGCGCGACGGTTGGTCCAAGAAACGGGTGCTGGCGGCTTACTGCCTGGCCATGGCATCGCGCGTGGTGGGATTGCTGGAGCGAATTGGCGTACAAAAAGACTTCGCTATCACCGGCGGGATTGCCAAGAACACGGGCGTCGTTACACGGTTGGAGCGGGAACTGGGTCTCAAGGCGCTGCAATCAAAGTATGACACTCAGATCGCCGGCGCCCTCGGCGCGGCTCTGTTTGCCAAAGCGCTGGTCGAGAAAAAGCGGAAGCAGGCAGTATGAAAGCCAACTACGGATACATGGACGGCAGTGGTGAGTATTACATCACCATCGATACCGATCACTGCAACGAATGCACGGACCATCCGTGTGTGACTGCCTGTCCGGTCGGGATGATTGAGATAATCGTCGACGACTACGACGATGAAGTCGCTGCCATCAAGGAAGAGAACCGCAAGAAGGTGAAGTACGACTGCGCACCGTGTAAGCCGGTCACCGACCGACCGCCGCTGCCGTGCGTGGAGGCTTGCCCGGAGGATGCTATAACGCATTCCTGGTGAGGATGTTGTGCTGTCGGGTGTCGCCTGACAGCCATCGCGCTTCCAGGCTGTGTCATAAAGCCGTTTCGCAGGGTCCTGATCTCGACGAAGTCGGGATTGTGACCCTGTGATTCTCGCTAAGGTGTTGTGGGGAAACAGCCTTAAGAACCACCGGTTCACATCCGCCGCGGCGGACCTTCGGCGAACGCAGGAACTAGTGGAACATACAATTGCGATACGGCCTGTTCGTAGGAAGTGTCGGGCGACCCCGAGGCTGCCCCTATATCCACGTGATGCACGAGGGTGTATACGACGCACAATAACCACCACTCGATAGTCTTTGGTCAGGATCCCTGCG
>JAUWMW010000029.1 GCA_030612965.1 bacterium | reverse complement strand
TGCGGGTCTATCGATCAGCCAATACCTACGACGAAAGCCAGCCGTTTGCCCCCTGGTTCTACACGATTATCGCCAACCTCAGCCGCACCTGGCTGAGGCGGCGGTCGCGCCGGGATAACAAAATGGTCGATGTCGACGATGTTTCCTGGCTGTTAGTCGATGAACGGACCCCCGAGCAGGCCATTATCAAGAAGGAGATGGTGGCTGAACTTCGTCAGGCGCTCAAGGAACTGCCGTTTGACGACCGGGAGATAATCACGCTGCAACATTTCCGCGGCATGTCCTACGATGAGATCGCGCAACTTCTGGGGATACCCAAAGGGACGGTGATGTCGCGACTGTATTATGCCCGAAAGAAACTGGCCACCCTAATGAGGCTGAAAAATGGCGAGAGATAGACGCGAACTGCTGGCCGGCTATGTTGACGGCGAGTTGTCGGACAACGAACGGCAGGCTTTTGAGGCTCAACTGGCCCAGGACCCGGAGTTGAGAGCTGAGTTGGCGGAATTCCGTAAACTTCAGGAGGTCACCGGTATGGTGCGATATGCGGATCTTCCCGACGAAGTCTGGGAAAACTACTGGCACTCAATTTACCGAAAAATGGAACGCGGAATCGGCTGGATATTCTTGTCGATCGGCGCCATACTGCTTCTCTGCTTCGGCACTTACGAGTTGTTCAGCGAACTGTACGTCAATCCTGAAGCCCCGCTCTGGCTCAAAGTCGGAGTGACGGCCGGCGCTGTCGGCCTTATCTTTCTGCTTGTGTCGTACGGACGGGAACGGTTGTTTGCCTACAATCGGGATCGTTACAAAGAGGTAACCAAATGATTGTCACAAGTTGTGAGAACATCGCCGGCAAGAAAATTGTCAGGACCATAGGTCTGGTCAAGGGCAATACAATCCGTGCGCGGCATGTCGGCCGTGACATCGGGGCCATATTAAGAGGTATCGTGGGGGGTGAGATCAAAGAATACACCAAGCTCATGGCCGAATCCAGAGAGCAGGCCTTTGACCGAATGGTGGCGGATGCCGAGTCCAAAGGCGCCAACGCCATAATAATGACACGCTACTCTACTTCGGCGGTGATGTCGGGTGCGGCGGAGTTGTTGGCTTACGGTACAGCAGTGGTTGTCGAAAGCACTTAGGAGTTCCTGCAAGAAACTTGTTGAAAAAGCTCTCATGCTCGTCATTGCGAGCGACCGAAGACACTTGTGTCGTAGGGAGCGCGGCAATCTCTTCCGTCAAGCCTGCTAACGAATTGAGATCGTCACGATCACCTTCAGCGGTCCTGCCATAACGAAGATAACTACTTTGTCCGCGGCAGACCTCCCGGTCTGCCCGTTTGAAGGACGTATCCAAGGTAATCAAGGGGCAGACGAGGAGAGGTTGTCCCGCGAGTGCCTGTTCCGGTGGTTCCTGCTACCTCCCAAGGAGGGTGTCTGAACCGCCGCTCTCCTATGCGCTCTCTCCGCAACCGTTTAGAGAGGATCGCAGGGTCATAATCCCGACTGCGTCGAGATCAGGACCCTGCGAAACGGACTTTTGGGACAGCCTCAGGACGTCTGCCGCCCACAGCAAGGGAATAACTACCACTCGGTAGTTTTTGGAAAGCCCGTTTTGCATGAATGATAGTAGTAGAATGATGCCCGTAGCGCGATAAAGTGGCTTGCCGCTGGATGCCCGCCTGCGCGGGCATGACAAATCGGTCAGGTTCCAGCGCTGATGGAACGCCGTTCCACAAACCACTTAGAACCGCTCACAACACAGTCATCACAACCTTGATTTACCATCCTGATTCTGTTTATTCAGGGTGTGCATGAATCTCGCGACAGTACACCAAACCCGGTAAGCAAACTCCTGCCATCCCGACCGTTCATTGTCATAGCTCTATGCTATGTTGTCGGTCTGCTGTTCTTCGCTCTCATGCGCCTGCTTCTGCTGGCGAACTTCACGCAGTTGATCAAGCATGAACCTCTGACGGAGATAGCCACGGCGTTTGCCATCGGTGTGCGCTTCGACCAGATCGTCGTACTGTACATCCTGTTGCCGCTGCTATTGGTGATTCCATGGACGGGCCTTCGCCGTAGCCTCATGCGGTGGGTCACCTTGGTCTACCTTGGTTTGCTGTTCTCATTTGCCTTTCTGCTGTTGATCTCCGACATCCGCTTCTATGCCAAGTTCGGCTCACACCTCAATTTCCTGGCCTATGAGTACATTGGTGAGGGGAATGAGTTCTGGAATCAAATACTGTCCGATTCGGGATTCGCGGTTTCGATTTTCGTGTGGGCGGTAGTATCACTCCTGTTCGTTTTGCTGATTCGCTTCCTCCTGCGCAAGACCGACCGCTGGCCGGACAGGAGATCGTGGGTTGGGCAGATTGTCTGGACGGTGTTGCTTCTGGCGCTGAGCTTCCTGGGCGTTCGGGGCGGTGTCGGGCTGGCGCCGATAGACTGGGGGGAGGCCTATTACAGTCAGAACGCGTTCTTGAATCAGTTGGCGCTTAATGGTGTCTACACCCTGGCCCGCAACTTCACCGAGCGCGACGGCGATCTGAGGCTTTCCACCATGACTGAATCGGAACGGTTTCCGTTCGTGGAGATGGATGAGGCATACCAAACGGTTGCGGAGATGCTGACACAACCCAATGAGGCTTGGTCTGGCCCACGGGAGGGGACCTTCCGATCAACGATGTCCTCGCGTATCAGGCACGTTCCCGGTCCCAACGTGATCGTAGTTCTTCTGGAGAGCTGGGCCGCCAGGAACACTGGTGTGCTTGGGTCGCCGCACGACCTCACCCCGAATTTCGATTCATGGGCAGACAACGGGATTCTATTCACACACTTTTTTGCCAACGGCATCCGCACAAGTTTTGGCCTTCCGGCCGTACTCTGCTCTTATCCATCGTTACCTGGCCGTTCCATCATGGGACGATATGACGCTCCGCACCCGTTCATAGCGCTCTCCGAGCATCTGGAGATGCGAGGGTTTCACGATGTCTTCGTGTATGGAGGCGATCTGTCCTTCGACAATATCGAGGGTTTCTTCCGATCTAAGCGGTACCATCGATTCGTCGGTGAAGGATCGTTCGATAGCGACCAGGCCTTCTCCAAGTGGGGGATACCTGATCACGTCCTTCTTGAGCGGGCCGCCGCCCTCATCGACTCGCTGCCGAGGCCGTTCCAGATGACCGTGCTCACCCTGTCAAACCATGAACCATACGACCTGCCGGATTCCTCGGTGCAGGAGTTCTTTGACGACGCCGACAGTTCGAGAGTATTCAACGCGCAAGTTTATGCCGATCACTGCCTGGGATTGTTTCTCAGGAAATTGGAAGAGAAGAGAATCTTCGACAGCACGATCGTGGTCATAACCGCCGATCATGCTCGCTACGATGTTAGCCGACTGGTGTTGGATCCTGAGGCATTTCGTATCCCTCTACTGATTCTCGGGCCCAAGGGAATGATCCCATCGGGTCGTGTTATAGATGCCGCCGGGTCACAGGTCGACATCCTGCCGACCATCCTGGGCATGCTGGGTGGGAGCTACCAGCACCGGAGTTGGGGGAGGGATCTGCTGCTATTGGACGAAGACGATGCCGGTTTTGCTATGGTTAACGCTGCTGACCGAATCGGGTGCGTGACCCGTGACTACTTCTACCTTGAATGGCTGGGGCGGCAGACCTCACTTTACGAATACGATTCTCTCGGCGATGACCCGGTGGATTTCAGTGGGAATCAGCCAGACCTGTTCATCGAACTTCAGCGTCGCACCAGGGCATACATGCAGATTGCGGAGCAACTGTCACAGGTGGAAACAGCGCCCTCAGCGGCAGCGGCCCAGTAATAGACCGGCACATCTTGCGGCAGGGACTTTATGGAGCCATTTTCACAAAATATGAGTTTGCTTCGTGGCACAATAGTGCTACCTTGTGGTCGGCCTTAAGAGTAAATAGCCGATACCGCAACAAAGATAATCTGCCCATGTCGGCAGGTAAAACACACCATGATCGGGTAATGCTTTTCATGCTCTGAGAACCGGCGCCAATGTGTCAGGTTGTCGAAGATGTCGGCGCGGCCTGCGTTGGCGAGACCGATAAGGAACAGAGGAAAGTCGAAAGGAGGAAGGGTGATGAGCTGTTATATCCTGCAACTCAATTTCAAGTTCAGCGTTACAAGGGCAGAGTACGAGCAGGCCGCGGCCTCGATGGCCGCTGACTTCGCGGAAGTCGCCGGTCTGCGCTGGAAGGTGTGGATCTTGAATGAAGCGGAAAGTGAAGCGGGGGGTATCTATCTGTTTGACGACGAGGCGTCAATGCAGGCTTTTCTCGCCGGACCGCTTGCCGCTCAGGTTAAGAACCATCCGGCCATCAGCGATATGAGCGCAAAGCAGTTCGAGGTCATGCCTGACGTAACTGCAATCACGCGCGGTCCTGTGTAAGAGATAGGTGGCCGCCTCTTACATAGCTTTCGGCTACTCGTAGGGCGCCGTCCCTGCAATGCATCCACACGTTAACCTCACCCTGAGCGGAGTCGAAGGGTGACCCGGTCAAGCCGTGTTCTTGTGTGGCTTGGCCCACAGTGTGGAAACGCGCGAAGCGCGAAAGACAGGCTTGCCTGTGCTTCGACTTCGCTCATGCTTCGACTTCGCTCATGCTTCGACTATGCTCAGCATGAGGTTGGGACTGTTTTGGTTTACTCTGGAACCGGCAGCGCGACCATGCGCTCCAACTCTGTACGTACTCCGTCAGGATCAAGCTGTCGTACCGTGATCACATTGCGGTCGTCTGCCGAAGATTTTTCGACCACGTAGTGGTGATCGGCCTGGCGGGCGATCTGGTGCAGGTGCGTGACTACGATCAACTGACCATCGCCGGCCAGTTTCCCGAGTTTCCGTCCCACTTCGTTAGCGGTTTGGCCGCCGATACCGGCGTCGACCTCATCGAATACCATCAATGGCCGAGATTCGCTCTTCTCATTACGTTCGGCCGATTTCAATGCCAACAGTACTCGTGAGATTTCACCACCGGAAGCTGTCTTGACCAGCGGCCTGAGCGGTTCGCCCGGATTGGCCGCGAAATCAAACCGAGCCTGTTCCAGTCCATGTTCCGTCGGTCGCAGGCAACGCTCGTCGATGACCACGCCCTCAGAATCCTCCTGTTCGAGAAATGCGATCTCGAACCGGGCGCCATCGATAGCCAGGTCGGCCAACTCCCGGGCGATCCGTTTCTCTAACCTTCGTGCTGCCGTGCGCCGGTCACGGGAAAGAGCGACGGCCAGGTCGCTGTATACGGTACGGCGTTGATCCGCCTCACTCTCGAGTCGAGTGATCAAACTGTCAGTGTCCGGTCTTTGAGCTAACTGCTGAAGAATCAACTCGAATGTGTTCAGCACTGCCTCTTCGGAGCCGCCGTATTTTTTCTTGAGATGGTAAATCTCATCGAGTCGCGTGTTGATCTCCTCGATACGGATGGGATCGTCGGCTATCGATGCGCCGTACTGTTCGACGGTGCGTCGGAGTTCCTCGATGCGAACTTCTATGTCATACAAGTCGCCCGCCTGATCGCTCAGTTTCGAATCGATCTGTGCCATCTTGTCCAACTCGCGCCGCGCTGCGGCCAGGAGTTCCTTAGCCGAGCCGGTCTCACCGTCGAGGATGTCGCCAATCGATGCAGCGGAAGACATCAGCTCCCGCGCCGAGTCGAGGAGCTTGCGCTCGATCAGCAACTCTTCTTCCTCGCCGACCCGCAACGAACCCTTTTCAATCTCATTTCTCTGAAACATCAGAAGCTCTCGCTGTTGAATCAATTGCTCGCGGCGGTCCTTGAGGCGGCGCAGTTCATCGGCTACGTTTTGCCAATTCACAAACGCTTCAGCGGTAGCCTCAACCTGAGAACTCAATTCAGCGAACCGGTCGAGAAACATAAGGTGGTTGTCTTCGTTCATCAGCGATTGACTGGCATGCTGGCTGAGTATTTCCCCCAGAGCAGCCGCCAGAGGTTTCCAGCGACTAAGCCCGATGCGTTTGCCGTCGACCGTCATACGCGAAGCGCCATCGCGGCTGATGAAACGTCGAACCGCTATTGAGTCGCTATCGATCAGGTTGGTGTGCTCGTGTTTCAGGGATGACGGCAGGTGCGAAACATCGAACACCGCCGTTACCTGAGCTGAGTCGGCGCCATGGCGGAGATACTCTTTGTCGGCCCGACCGCCCAGAGCCAGAGACAGAGCAGTCACGATGACCGATTTTCCCGCGCCGGTTTCACCGGTGAGAGCGGTCAGTCCGGAAGCGAACGAGAGTTCGAGCTTGCGCACCAGCGCGATGTTTTCAATGACCAGTCTTGTGAGCATCCTGATCCAGACCTCGGATTTCACGCAGGAGTTGATCCGCACGTTCGTTGTCGCCGGCCGTTTCCGCCGCCGAGAGTTCGTCACGCAGCCGCTGTCTGAGCCGTTTTTTCTTGGAGGCCATCAGCGCCGCCTGAGCTTTCCTGGTTTGGCTGTCGATCTCTTCGGGTGGCCAATCTCTGGCGACGAGTTGCGTAATCAACGATGCAAAGTCGGCATCGCCGGCGTGATCGATCAGTCTTTTGGCGTCGACTACGCTTTCGGTGCGGTACTGACTAATGATTGCCGCATACAGCCGCGACAGTTGCATCGAGTCGAAATCATCGGGCGCCACGGTCTCAGCAATCTGATCAATCGCGCCCGGGTTGTTTAGCAAAAGCGACAGAAACTCAAACTCGTCTGGGTTGAATTTGCGCTTCCGTGCGGCGGCGTCAGCTTCAGGGGGGTTCAGGACAAGACCCTGCTTCAACAACTGGATATCGACCTGCAGTTGGTCCGCCGCCTCGGCCAGAAAGAGCGATCGACGGGTAGGATCGGCAATCTTTGACGCTACTGAGGCCAGCTCTTTGACCAGCTTCTCTTTGCCGATAATACCGACGGCGTCGATGTCCAAACCGCGCACCCGGAACTCGACATACCCGACCGCTTCATGCTGCAACTCATCCAGTTTGTCCCGCCCGAACTCAGCGGCCACCGAATCCGGGTCCTCACCTTTGGGAGGTGTCATAACTTTCACTTCCAAGCCGGCGTCGTACAAGGCGTCGACCGATCTCAGCGCCGCCTGGCGTCCGGCCGAGTCGGCGTCAAAGAAAAGATAAACTTCGTCGGCGAATCTGGCCAGCAACCGTGCCTGTTGCGCACTGAACGCTGTCCCCGATGAAGCGACGACATTGGTGACACCCGCTTGCCAGAGCGAGATGACATCAAAGTAACCTTCAACGATGATGGCCGCGCCAGCGGTGCGGATATCGTCCTTGGCGAAGTTGAGTCCATAGAGCACGTTGCTCTTGCTGTACAACGGCGTCTCCGGGGAGTTGACGTACTTGGCCGGTTCGCCCTTCTTGAGCGTGCGGCCGCCGAAGGCTATTGGTTTCTGGCTAAGATTGATAATCGGGATCATCAAGCGCTGTCGGAAGCGGTCGAAGTAGTTACCTTTTTTCTCCGACAGGATAGCCAGCCCGGCCCGCGAGAGGTCCTCCTCGGATAGGTCCTTGGTTTGCGCGTACCTGATCAACCCATCCCACGCTTCACCGGCCAGACCGAGTTGGAAATGCTCGATCGCTTCGTCCGTGATCTTACGTCTTTCTCGGAGATAGGTCTCGAGCACAGCGTGGTATTTCGTCTGGTGCAGAGTCTTCTGAAAGTACTCCAGTGCAACCTGGTTGGCGAAAGCGATACGATCGATCTGTTCCCGTCGAGCATCGGAACCACGCTCCTCGCGGATGACGATGTTGGCGCGCTTAGCCAGATAGCGCACCGCCTCGATGAACGACATCTTCTCATGTTCCATCAGGAACGAATACAGGTTGCCACCCTTGCCGCAGCCAAAGCAGTAGAAGATTTGCTTATCGACAGAAACTGAAAACGACGGCGTCTTCTCAGTGTGGAAAGGACAGAGGGCGACATAATTCTTGCCGCGCTTTTTTAGTCGAATGTATTCGCCGATTATCTGAACGATGTCGTTGGCCTGGCGAATCTGTTCGATGGTTTCTTGCGGTATCATGTCATGGCTTCAGTTTCACGACGGTCACCCCGGCGCCGCCTTCGTTCCAGTCACCGAGGCGCAGTGAATCAACTTCCGGATGGCTGCTCAAGAAAGTGGTTAACCCCTTGCGCAATTTGCCGGTTCCTTTGCCGTGAATCACGTAGACCTGACGCAGCCCGGCGAGCACGGCCCGATCGAGAAAACGATTGAGCGCCTCCATCCCTTCATCGACCGTCATGCCTCTGAGATGGATCTCGGGACTAATGTCGTCGCTGGGTGCGGGTCCAGCGTATGAAGCCGGCGGCATGCTCTTACCGGCGCCGTCCGTCCTGGCCAGGTTTCGCAACTCCACGGTGGTGGTCACGTTGCCCAACCGAACCTTGACCCGGTCGTTTCCAAGGAGTTGTTCAACCTGACCTCTTTGATCTAACGACAGCACATGGACAGTGTCACCCACGTTGATGACGCCGTCGGCAGGCTTTTCTGCTTTTGGACGTTTTTGTTTCTTTGCGAGTTGATCTTGTCTCGTCTGAAGGGTGCGGTGGAATTTCTGTACTGACTCTTTGGAGGCCTGGGATTCACGGATCTCGGCAACCAGTCGCTCTACTTCCCGTCGCGTTTCGTTGAGGAACTGCTCAGCATCGCCCAAATGCTCGGCCCGACTTGTTTCCTTTTTCTGACGCAACTTCTCGGACCGGGCGTGATTGGACTGCTCAAGTTGACGGGCCTGTTCGAGTCGTTCACTCAGTTCTCTGCGGTCTTCCTTGATCTTGGTCAATTCAGCTTCGATCGTAGCGATCAGGTTGGCCAGCGATCGCTCTGATGTTCCCCGCAGTTCTGCAGCTCGGCGACAGATCGATTCCGGCATCCCCAGTCGGCCGGCGATCTCGACTGCGTACGACGACCCCGGCAGTCCGAGGCGCAGACGATAAGTGGGCGCCAGCGTCTTACGGTCGAATTCCAACGAGGCGTTCTCAACTTCCGGGTGCTCCATGGCCAGTGTTTTCAACTGCGAGTAATGCGTTGTTGCTACCAACCGGGCGCCCTTTTCGATGGCATGAAGTATGATCGCTTCAGCCAGAGCAGAGCCTTCTTTGGGATCGGTGCCGGCGCCGATCTCGTCAAAAAGGAGCAGCGTATCCTGCGATGCAGTGCGAAGGCCGCTGATGATATTCTTGATATGCGAGGCGAAAGTGGACAACGACAACTCGATCGACTGCTCATCGCCGATGTCGGCATGCAGGTTTCTGAAGAGACCGATCTGAGATTTCTCATCCGCTGAAATGTGCAGCCCCGACAGCGCCATCAGCACCGAGAGCCCGATGGTTTTGAGCGCAATCGTCTTGCCGCCGGTGTTTGGCCCCGTCACCAGCACCACCAAACGATCATCTCCAAGTGCAATATCGGTCGGCACCACTTTCGGAATCTCGCCGAGCTGCACGATCAACAGTGGGTGCCGCGCCTCGACCAGTGACACCACCGCCTCGTCGACGATTTCCGGAGCGTTGCCGTTGATCTGGATCGAAAAAAGCGCAGCGGCATGGAGATAATCCAGGCGGCCGATCATCCGTGTATTCTCCAGGAGGGGTTCGCTGCGGCGACCTATCTCGGCCGTCAACTCGCGCAGGATGCGATTGACTTCGATCAGTTCCTCCTGCATGAGGAGGTTGATGTGGTTGTTGAGTTCGACCGTTTCCTTCGGTTCAATGTAGAGGGTGGCGCCGGATTGACTGCGGTCGTGAAGAATGCCACGATCGGCTTGGTATGAATTAGCCGGCATTGGAATCACATACCGGTCGTTGCGCTGGGTTACGACATCATCCTGCCAGCCCGCCCGCTTGGACCGTCCAGTGAGAATCGATTCCAGCCGCGCCACAATCTTGCGGCGGCTGTCGGCGAGATCACGTCGGATCATACGCAGTTTCGGCGAGGCATTGTCCCGCACCAGCCCGTCTTCATCAAGTGCTTTGTTGATCTGGTTTCGCAGTTCGGGGAAGGCGCGGATGCCATCGAGATATTCACCGATCAGGGGAGACTTCGCCCGCTCTTCGGGGCTGTAGTCGTTCAGGCCGATCGATGTTCTGACCAGTTCGTGGATTTCAAGGATCTCCTTGCCCTCGAGCGCATTGCCCTCTACGTTCGATCGCTTCAGGAGTTCGCGGCTGTCGGTCTCCATGCGATACAGAGGGAAGTGCTCGCCGAAACTGATGACATCCTTCATCTCAGAGATTTCAGCCTGGCGGCGGCGAATCAGTTCGATATTCGACATCGGTGCGATAGTGTCGATTTCGTAATGTCCATACCGAGTGAGACACTTGCCCGTAATCAGGGACACAATCTTCGGGAATTCGAGGGTTTCTATGGTGTGTTCGTCAATCATACTCATCTGGTACTTATAAAAAAGCCGACCCAAGGTCGGCTTCAATATAGAAAGTCGGCTGTGAAATCAAAGCCAAATCAGGTATCATCCAAACTCGTGGTGAAGAACCGTTCCATCTGATAAAGCACCCGATGCACCTGGACACGATGTTCATCGAGCGCCCGGCTGTCACCTTGGCTGTCGTTGGGTGCGACCAGCAACGCCTGCTCCAACTGACCCATGAAACTCGGTCGTGATGGGTGCAGGGGAGAGGTCCCCTCGTACATTAGGGGTACTGTCTTGGCTACTACCGGGCCGAACATCGAAGATTCGAAGGCCGTGTAGAACGCATCCGGCAACGGCAGCAGGAAAGCCATAAAGGTCAAGAAGCCGATAGCCACCCACCCGCGCAGGAATCCGACCAGAGCGCCGCCCATCTGATCTTTCTTGCCGATCTGTTTGAGATTGGCTACCCGGTAGAACAATATGCCCAACAGTTTGAAGGCTGCATAGGTTACCGCCAGCAATATCGCAAAGGCCAGGAAGGCCGAGATCAACGGAGACCCGCCGACCTGGTTATAGACCCAGACCGCGAAGTGATCGATGTAGTTAACCGACACAATTACGGCGGCGAAAAAAATCGCAAAGGCCATCAATTCGCGAATCAATCCCTTCTTGGAACCAATTACGACCATCACCAGGAGCAACAAAATCAAAATACCATCTACCCAATTCATAAGCACACTCCCACATAAGGGTTGCTACAACTATTGGAAATATAGGGAGTTCTAAAACTACTTGGCAAGGATTTCCATGGCCAATTTATTGACCATTTTTCCGTCGGCTACACCCTTGACCTGCGGCATGACAACCTTCATGACAGCCCCGATCTGCTGCGGCGACTCGGCTGAGACCTCGGCAATTGCCCTGGCGACAATCTCTCGCAACTCATTCTCGTCGAGCTGCTTGGGGAGGTAGTGAGTGATAACGTCGAGTTGGAATTTCTCCTGCTGCACCAGGTCATCCCGCCCCCCTTTTGCGAACTGCTCAATGGAATCGCGCCGCTGCTTGGCCGCCGATGCCAAAACGCTGTTCACGTCCTCGTCGGTAAGATCGTCCCCTTTGTCGATCCGCCTGTACTTCAGATCGGATTTGAGACCCCGAAGCACAGTGAGACGATCTTTCTCACCGGCTTTCAGGGCCTCTATCATATCGTGATCGATTTTCTCAAAGAGAGCCATTAATAGCGATCATCTTTGTATTTGTTCCGCCTGGATTTCCGTCGGGCGGCTGCCAGCTTGCGCTTGCGCGCCTCGGACGGTTTTTCAAAATGCTGATGCTTCTTGATGTCTGTCAGAATCCCTGCTTTTTCGCAGAACTTGTTAAAGCGGCGAAGGGCTCGTTCGAAGGACTCATCGTCCCGTACTTTAACTCCGGTCAACCAGTTACACCTCCTTTAGGTCGGTTGAAGGTTCATACGTACAATTTCTTTCTATCGGTAAGATCACCCAAAACCCTGAGAATGTCAATGTCTAAATGGTGGTTTCGACCGTCCGAGTTGATTTATGAATAACGTAACCGAAGGGGTGTCGAAACAGGGTGCGGTTGGAGGCTGTTGAAAAAGCCCCTTTTCTCGTCATCTCTGAAAGCGAGCGACCTAAGACACTCGTGTCGTAGGGAGCGCGGCAATCTCATTCGGAAAGACTCACTCCTCAGCTTCAAAGGCATCCAGAATGGCAAGGTTGCGCTCCACCAGCTCGACCTGCAGAGGCATATCGAGCTTGCGATACACCGAGAGAGCAGCCTCATATGCTTTACGCGCCCGCTTGCAGTTGGCCGCTTTGTCCGCGATGTCACCAAGACCCCAATAGGCAACACCGAGGTTGTTCTTAGTGTTGGCGTAGTTCATCGGGAAGCGCTCCTGCGTGTAGACCTTCAGCACTTCCTGATAGGCAGCAATTGCTTTCTTGCAGTTGGCCGCCTTGTCCTCAATGTCACCAAGATTCCTATAGGCAACACCCAGGTTGTTCTGGGTCATAGCATAGTCCATCGGGAAGCGCTCCAGCGTTCTGACTTTCAGCGCTTCCTCATATGCAGCAATCGCTTTCTTGCAGTTGGCCGCTTTCTCCTCAATGTCACCAAGATTCCGGTAGGCATTACCCAGGTTGTTCTGGATCGCGGCGTATTGCATTGGGAACTGCTCCGGTCTGTACACCTTCAGCGCTTCCTGATAGGCGGCAATCGCTTTCTTGCCGTTGGCCGCTTTGTCCTTGATGTCACCAAGACTCTGATAGGCAGCCCCCAGGTTGTTCTGGGTCATGGCATATTGAATCGGGAAGCGCTCCAGCGTGTAGACGTTCAGCGCTTCCTGATAGGCGGCAATCGCTTTCTGGCAGTTGGCTGCTTTGTCCTCTACCTCAGCAAGAGTATCGTAGGCAACACCCAGGTTGTTCTGGGTCATGGCATAGTCCATCGGGAAGCGCTCCAGCGTGTAGACCTTCAGCGCTTCCTGATAGGCGGCAATCGCTTTCTGGCAGTTGGCCGCTTTGTCCTCAATATCAGCAAGCTTCCCATAGGCAATACCCAGGCTGTTCTGGGTCATGGCATGCCGCTCCGTATGCGTCTTCAATGACCAATGTGAAAGCACGGCCTGGAAGGTGTCAACAGCCAGACGCTTCACTTTGACGTAGTCGTCGCCCAGGTCCTCAGTGTATTGCTTATTATCTGCTCGGTTACCAACTTTGAAGAGCGCCTCCGGATCGTCGGAGAACAGCGCGGCCAGTTCACGGAAGTTGTCAAGCAGTGAGCAGTCGACCTTAAATATCTGTTCGATGTATGTTTCCTCTACAGCGAAACCTTCCTTGCCGGGTTGGAGGAACGACAGACTGGCCAGAGAATCCAGAAGCTCCCGCCATTTGAACTTCTCAAGCTTCAATTCCTCGAGTTCTTCGCACACCTTTTTGATATGCCCCTCGGAATAGATTCCACCCTCTTCGTACACACCACCCATGAACAGCCGCTTGATTGACCGCAATACAGCGCGGCCCTCGTCAGTGCAGTCTTCGGCATATCGTTGTCGCATGGCTTCGATAGGGACAAAGATCGAGCCTATGTTGCCGTCATAACTAGTGGGCATGTCAACATCAGTCTTTTGCGCGACCGCCTCTGCCTCTTCCCGGTCGACCTTGCCCATTTCCACCGGATCATCGAACAATGACGCGAATATCTGCTCCAGCGCCGATTTCGCCCGGTCCAGTTCCGGACCCTTTCGACAGGTCGCGATGATCAGGTAGCCGTTGTCAATGTACTGCTGCAACAGGTGTTCAAAGTGCTGCTTGGAAACGTACTTGTTGATATCGTCGACTAAGAGCACACCTTTGCGGGTCCCCGACAGATGCTGGGGAACCTTGAACTCGTTCGGGTTGACATCGACGATTCGCGGGATGGTGACAGCCGTCTTGTTTTCTGCATGTTTGAGGGCTTCATAGACCGCTCGCGTTTTTCCCGCAAGGGGATCACCGATGACCAGCACGTCTTTGCCAGCGGCGATTCGTTTCTTGATCTGGTCGATCTCATCGCGGTCAAGACAGTAGTCCCGAAAACCGCCCTTGTGGCTGCCGCGCAATTCACCCATCACCTCTGCCGGCTGCAGATCGAAGGATTTCTTCAGGACGACTTTGTATAGTCCCCTCTTTTCGCTTTTCTGCTTGGATCGTTGTGACCACAAGTATAGTATCACACCTGCGGCAATGCTCGCAATGCCTATAATCCAGCCGATGTAATCTCCGGAGATGCCTTCCATTCGTACTTCCCTATTTTGCGTCAATATAGGCTTTTACGAATACGTGAGCAATGTCAAAGATGGATGATTTCACCCCCGAAGTGAAGCTCGCCCCAAACAAGTTTGAGACAGCCACCCGTCGTTGGGGTAATCTGCAGGATGAGATTGCCGCGTCGCTGCGACACAAGTGTCTTCGCTCCTCGCAATGATATTATGAAAGCGCGCCCCCTTTGGCAGGATTATATTCCTGTTGAAGATTAACCACTGCGGTATTGGCCGCAGTCAGGAGGCGCACTTATGGAGAATATAGCTTTTGACAGTCACAAGCGCTACACTCT
>JAUWMW010000269.1 GCA_030612965.1 bacterium | reverse complement strand
GACTATCCCCACACCATCCGACCGGCCCTGCAGATTATCGGCCTCAACCCGGGCATCTCGACAGTATCAGGTCTGTTCGCTTTGATTAGGAAGGACAAGGTTTACCTGTTTGCGGATACCACTGTCAATGTCAACCCGACCTCCGAACAATTAGCTGAGATAGCCATTGGCGCGGCCAACGTAGCGCAAGCTTTCAATATCCAGCCGCGGATTGCCATGCTGTCGTTCTCTAATTTTGGTTCGGCGCGGATGCCGGAGTCGCTGAAAATGGCGCGAGCCACCGAGATCGTCAAACAGAAATCGCCCGATCTGATTATCGACGGTGAGATGCAAGTGGACACCGCCCTCATGCCGGATTTAATCGAAAAGTATTTCCCGTTCTCGAAGCTCAGGGAAGAAGCCAACGTCTTCATCTTCCCCGACCTCAACGCGGGCAACATCGCCTTCAAACTGGCTCAGCGTTTGGGTGGCCTGGACGCCATCGGACCGATCCTGGTCGGACTATCCAAACCGGTGCATGTGTTGCACCGGGCTTTGGATGTAAATGAGATAGTCGACATGGCGGCGATAGCGGTGGTGGACTCGCATAACGGGGCGGGGTGAGGCGAGCCCCGCGCATAGGGAAAGTTACGGTGCGCGGCAGATGTCCACATCTGCCGTCCGGCATTGCATGTAAAGACTGTTTCGCCGGGTCTTGAGATCGACGCAGTCGAGATTGTGACTCGGCGATCCTCTATAAGCCGTGGCTGGCCATTGACGCGATCAACCGGCGGTTCACACGCCCTCCTTCGGAGGTCGCAGGAACCACCGGAACAGGTACTTGCGGGACAGGCTCTCCACCTCCGCCGAGTCGGTAGATTTGCGAAGACTTCAGCTTTTTTTGTTTGACCCTTCGCATTTAGTACGTAAACTGATCCTCTAATTGATTCGATAAGTACATTATCGGCGCTCGGCATCAACCTGGGCCGAATTGTGAGCAGAAAAAGAACGCAACCACTGACGGCAAAAGGCATGTAACTTGGGTCTCTTCGACGTACTCTCCAACGATATCGGTATCGATCTCGGGACTGCGAACACATTAGTCTATGTTCGCAATCAGGGAATCGTGCTCAATGAACCGTCGGTAGTGGCGATCGAAAAGTCAACGGGCAAGGTCCTGGCCATCGGCTCGGCGGCTAAAGAGATGATGGGCCGCACCCCCAGCGGAATCGCCGCCATTCGGCCGCTCAAGGACGGCGTCATCGCCGATTTCGAGATCTCGGAGAAATTGATCAGGGACTTCATCCGCCGGGTGGTGAGGCATCGCTACCTGATGAAACCACGGGTCGTGATCTCAGTGCCCTCCGGCATCACTGAGGTGGAGAAACGCGCCGTTCGTGACAGCGCCGAAAACGCCGGCGCCCGCGAAGTGTTTCTGTTGGCGGAACCGATGGCGGCCGCTATCGGTGTCGGCCTGCCGGTCGAACAGCCCTCGGGCTCCATGGTAATCGACATCGGCGGCGGAACCTCTGAGATCGCGGTGATCGCTCTCAACGGCATTGTTCACGACATTTCTATCCGGGTTGCCGGTGATGAACTCAACGAAGCGATTATCATGTACCTCAAAAAGAACTACAATCTCCTTATCGGTGAACTCACGGCTGAGGAGGTGAAAATCAATATCGGCTCCGCCCACAGCCTCGACAAGGAGCTGTCCATGGATATCAGGGGCCGCGACTTGGTAGCAGGAGTGCCGAAAATCCTGACCCTCTCGTCAGTGCAGGTGCGCGAAGCGCTCTCCGAGACTATCGATATCATCATCGAAGCCGTGCGGCAGGCGCTGGAGCGGACACCACCCGAACTGGCGTCGGATATTCTTGAGCGAGGCATCATCCTGACCGGCGGCGGAGCCCTACTGCGCGGGCTGGACAAAAGACTTCGCCAGGAAACCAACCTTCCGGTCAACATCGCCGATGACCCCCTCACCTGTGTCGTCCGCGGGACCGGCAGGGTGCTGGAAGACTTCACCGGGTTCTCCAAGGTGCTCGAAAAAAGCCGAAAAGGCTGAGTCCACCTCCCCGGCATAACTCCTATCCTCAGAGCTTGCTGAAAAACCACTCTACCACGAGGCGAAGTGTGCACTGGTGCAGGTGCAGTCGGGCGACTCACCTGACTGCCGGTGAGTTGAAAGGCGGGTGTCGGGTGGGGTCGCCCTACACCACCGGCGAATCAGACCTGTTTCAATGTGCTTCTCAGGGTTCTGTCTTTTCTTGCTGGTTTAAGCAGTTTCTATTAATCTTCATATAGCCTGATCGGTCATAAATACAGACTTGGTAATGTATGGCGACGAAAGAGTATGAGGATATTGAGAAACTCGCGCGGAAGGCCCGCCTGGGCGACCGGGAAGCCTTCTCAAAGATTGTGCGGCTTATGATGAGCAAGACAGTAGCATTGACATACAGAATGACCGGCGACTCCGATATCGCCATGGACCTGGCCCAGGATAGCTTCCTTGCCGCCTGGGAAAAGCTGTCCGCTTTCAGAGGTGAGGCCAAATTCACCAGTTGGCTCCACCAGATTGCCGTGAACAAGTGTCTGAACTATCTGAACCAAGCCTCCACCCGACTAAACCGATCATGGGACGAGTCCGGTCTCGATGGTCATGAATCGGCGCCTCTCCCTCCCGATCCGGAACGTACTCTTCAGATCAAACTATTGCGGGAGGGTGTCCTGCGCTTCATGGGAACGCTGCCGGCGATGCAACGGGCGGTTTTCGAGTTGCGTTTCTACCAGAGTATGTCGTTCGGTGAAATCGCTCGCAAGCTCAGCAAAGCCGAAGGTACCGTCAAGACCCATTACCGCCAGGCGGTGATAAAACTCCGCAGTTTCGCCGTGGAAAAAGGATGGGTCTCATGAACTGTGCTGATTGCCGTCAGGAACTGGAGCTTAGCTTCGGTCAGGCAGAACTTGATGCCACAGTGTCGGAACATCTGGCCCAGTGTGTTGATTGCCGAACCTATTGGGTGGAGATGAAGGAACTGGCCGCCAGTCTGCCGGGCGACGATGCCTTTATGATTGATGCCACCACTGTCGAAAAGCTGGCGCTTAAGGTCGATCAGGCCATTGATTCTCAAGAGTCAAAGGGAAAAACAACTCCCGGTGAGTTGGGCGAACAGCGGTCTCTGCTCACCTGGATGCGTATGCTGCCGGCGGCTGCGGCCCTGCTGCTGGTCATTGGCATCGGCAGCGCCGGCTACCTGCTGGGCCGT
>JAUWMW010000361.1 GCA_030612965.1 bacterium | reverse complement strand
GTGAGCCTTCGAGGCAACCCGTAGTCGGTGAGTTTGACTCGACGATCGGATGTGATCATGATGTTCGACGGCTGGATATTGCCGTGGATCAGCCCATTGGTGTGCAGGTGGTCCAGACCGCGTGTCACCTGGTCGGCGATTTTGAGGAAGTCCTGTAGTGGCATCGGGCCTGACTGCAACGTGCTGTCAGGAGAGGCGCCGTCAATGAACTCAGACACCAGAACTATCTGGTCCTCGTGTTCAATAACATCGTACAAGGTCGCAATACCGGGATGGCTGAGGCCACGGGCCGCCTTCAACTGCGACAAACAGCGTGACTGAAACTCAGCATCAGCCGACACATGCGGATGCAACAGCTTCACTGCTACCATTGACCCACTTGCAGAATCGCGACCCTTGCACAGAGCACCATTCTTACCCTGACCGACCACGTCGAGTATTTCGTACTGGTAAATTCGTTTGGGTGGACTTATTTCCATATACTCTTAGTAACGGAATCTTCCGGGTTAAC
Organism: bacterium; assembly: GCA_030612965.1. Classification (GTDB taxonomy): domain Bacteria; phylum Zixibacteria; class MSB-5A5; order GN15; family FEB-12; genus JAJRTA01. The sequence continues at coordinate 1,031 of JAUWMW010000361.1, read as the reverse complement.
TTAAGGCCGCCAAATCGACTTCTCCGAGAGAACATCCAGCTCTTGATCGGCAACAGCGATTATAGGAATAGTCCCACTGTGGAGCAATCATTTGACAAACTGCTGAACCGCTGTTATCGTGGGCGAAGGCGGAGTTATAGGAAAGGAGCAACCATGAGTGCTGCCGACAGCGACATCAGAAAACCGGCTGTGGCGGGGATGTTTTATCCTGCTGCCCCGGGTGAGTTGGCCAAGACAATAGCCGGTTTTTTCGCCGAGGTTGATAAACCACGCGTCGGCGGTTATCCTATCGGCCTGATTGCACCCCACGCCGGCTACCCATACTCAGGCCGGCTGGCAGCGCGAGCCTATAAACTCCTTGAGGGTCATCAGTACGACACAGTGGTGGTAATCTCGCCATCGCATACTGTTTTCTTTCAGGGCGCCTCGGTGTACGACGGCGGCGGCTACGAAACGCCGCTGGGGGTGGTAGAGATTGACGAGGAGTTGTCAGCCCAAATAGCCGGTATCCATCCCGCCGTGTATCTTTCGCGCAAAGGTCACGCGACCGGCGCCACCCGCGGCGAACATGCCCTGGAGGTCCAACTGCCGTTTTTGCAAGTGGTGTTGGGCCATTTCAAACTGGTAGCGATTGTGATGGGGGACCAGGAAGAGGACACTGTTCGGGCTTTGGGCGAAGTCCTGGCGGCGGCTTTGACCGGTACCAACAGCCTGTTGGTGGCGTCGACTGATTTGTCACACTTTCATTCGGAGAAACAGGCGCGGCGATTGGACGCTAAGGTGCAGGAGGCGGTTGACAAGTATGACCCGGCGTTGCTGCTGGAAACCCTGAGTTCAGGCAAAGGTGAGGCGTGCGGTGGTGGGCCAACTGCGGCCGTGATGATGGCATCGAAACGGCTGGGCGGCACCGAGGTTGCCTTCACCGACTACACTACCTCCGGCGAGTCTACCGGCGACTTCGAAAATGTGGTCGGATACCTGGCCGCAGCCATCACCGGCAAGGAACCGACCGTTACCCGCTCGCCGCTGAT
>JAUWMW010000279.1 GCA_030612965.1 bacterium | reverse complement strand
CTGGAATCTTATCTCCTCGTCTCCCTTGGGAACCACGGGGAAATTCAAGCCGGTAGCCAACACGCCGTTTGCCGTCAGGTGCTTCACGATCTCGTTTGTCTTTTGCGTGTCACGCACCATCAGCGGCACCACGGGATGGGGACCATCGATGGTCTCATAGCCAGCCGCCTTGATTCCATCCTCGAACCTCCTGGTCATCCTGCCGAGATGTTCCAGTATCTTAAGACCTTCCGGGCTGTCAAGGATTTCCACTGCTTTCATGGCGGCCGATGCTTCCGAGACGGTTATGGGATTCGAGTAGATATACATGGGGGCCGTTTCACGCAGGTACTCGATTATGGTCGATGAGCCCGTCACAAAACCGCCGTTAATGCCGAACGCCTTACCTAAGGTACCGATAAGAATGTCAACCTTCGTATTCAGATACTCTTCAGTGCCTCTTCCCGTCTTCCCAAGAGCGCCAATGCCGTGGGAATCATCGACAACAGATATGACGCCTTCTTCAAACTGGGCGTCGTATTTCTTGCAGATATCAACCAACTCGTCCAGGGGGGCATTATCGCCTCTCATGCTGAAAACGCCGTCCGTGACAACCAGGACTCTTTTCCCTTTGCCGACGCTCTCTTTCAGCTTGGCCTCACAATCCGCCATGTCATTGTGCTTGTATATTGCCTTGGCCGCTGGCCGGGAAAGCCTCATCGACTGGATGATGCAGTTGTGGTTCAGTTCATCACTGACAAAGACCGTTTCACTTGTCGTCAACGGCACGACGACACCCATGCTTGTTACATAGGCTGAGCTGAAGAGCATGGCTGCTTCCCGGTCGAGGAATGTCGCCAGTTTCTTCTCCAACGCAATATGTGCTGCGTAGGTACCGCTTATGAACCGAACTGATCCCGGTCCGGCGCCGAATTTCTTTGCGGCATCCTCCTCTGCTTCTATGACATCTTTGCGAAGGGACATTCCAAGATAGGAGTTCGCGTTCATCTTGATGAATCCCTTGTCCCCCGCACCCTCGACGTAGTAGCGAGGGCCTCTCTTACCTTCCGCCGGCTTCACGGCGGTAATGATCATCTCTTCGCCTTTGGCGGTGCCCTTTGCTTTGAGTTCACCCAAGGCCTGCTTCAGGGCGCTATTCAAGTTCTTTACCGGCATTGCTGCTCCTGGAAACTAATGTGTTAGAGTACCTGGTGCGAATTGTCGCGGTTCAACTATTTCTGCACGAGTTTTTTCGAGAGCACCTCGATCATGTCTTTTGTCATCACGGGGAGGGTGTATTCGGGTTCCCACCCCCATTCTTCTCTGGCTGCGGAATCGTCCATGTTGTTGGGCCAGCTATCCGCGATTCCCTGCTTTACGGGGTCGACGTCATAGTCCATCGTGAAATCCGGTATCATCTTTCTTATTTCAGCGGCGATAATCTCCGGGTCAAAACTCATGGCGGTTACATTGAACGCATTTCTGTGCTTCAACCTGGCCGGGTCTGCTTCCATCAGGTCAATGGCGGCCTTGATGGCGTCCGGCATATACATCATATCCAGGAAGGTTCCGGCGCCAAGATTGCATGTGTATTTCTTGTTCTTGATGGCCTCATAGAATATCTCTACCGCGTAGTCGGTGGTACCTCCCCCCGGTAACGTTTCATTGGAAATGATTCCGGGGTAGCGAACGCCGCGAGTGTCGACACTGAACCGTTTATAATAGTAATCACAGAGCAGCTCCCCGGCAACCTTGGTCACACCGTACATCGTATTGGGGCGTTGAATCGTATCCTGGGGCGTGTTATCCAAAGGAGTAGACGGACCAAAGGCGCCAATCGAGCTTGGAACGAAAACAGCACATTTGTGTTCCCGAGCCACTTCCAAGACATTGTAGAGTCCGTTGATATTGACATCCCAGGCAAGCTGCGGATTGGCCTCAGCTACCGCCGAAAGTATCGCGGCAAGATGAAGGATAGTGTCAATTTCGTGCTTCCGAACGACATCGTTCACGACGTCGATGTCGGTGCAGTCAACGACTTCAAACGGCCCCGAATTCACCAGTTTCTCACTCGGCTTGGTTTTCCTTCCTCCGGCGACAACATTGTCATTGCCGTACCTTTTGCGCAGTTCCATTGTCAGTTCCGACCCGATCTGTCCTACCGATCCCGTCACCAGAATGTTTTTCATCTCATATCACCTCAGTTGTTACAATAACATGTATCCGACTCCAGGTGCCGTTTTCCGATCGCACGAAGCACCTCAAAGCGCGATTGGTAATTCTAAGCAACAAGCCAGCGATTGTCAAACGAAAAGTGGGCGACTCCGCCTCTGGGCTATGCGTGGACGGCCCTTCGCTGCGACAACGACGATACCGACCCGGCTCAGTTGAGAATGTTTCGTCGTTTCAGCGCCATCAACAGAGGTACGCCGATCAGGTAGCAGGCAATCAACTGTCCCACGCCGACCATCTGCACCGAAAACCAGTAACTGAACCCTAGCAACGGCGCCAGGTAGAGCGAGACACCGAACGCGTTCAGAAGTACCGGTGGCAGGGGAGCGATGAGCAAGCTGGGATTGCTGCCGATCAGTCGCATCCGGGTGAGCATCATGGTAACCACCGGGGTGGCGAGCAGCACAATACCGCCGCAGAGGAAAACGTGGGTATCGGTTGTCGTTCTCAGCAAGAGAGTTGCCACTAGCGCACCGACCACGGCCAGGATGCGAGACAGCCGTTCGAATAAACGCTGTTGGGGGCATTCAAAGAGGGCTCGTTCGGCGAGGACGGCCAGGACCAAGGCTGCCACTGATACAGCCAGACCAAGCCAGCGGGTTGGGTTCATAACGAATCCGCACAGCAAGTAAACGGCGCCGGACCACATAAGGACAATCGGTACCCCCGACAAGATCATGGACCAACGTCGACCCGACAGGTGAGAAGCGCCGCGGGTAAGGAAAGCCGCGACCAACGTGATCAGGGATCCAAAGACGATGTCCAGCCAGCCCATCCCCCCAATGATGTTGGCCAATAAACAGCCGATGTACAGACCGGGAATGGCGGCGCGCGTCAGAAACGGCAGCAC
>JAUWMW010000266.1 GCA_030612965.1 bacterium | reverse complement strand
AATTTCACCGCCGGGTTCTTCTTTCTATCCTGCAGAACCAGAGATCAAGATATCGTGGCCGGCGGGGCTGCCCTTCTCAAAAGGGGAAGGAGAATCGCTACCGATCGGCTGTACGGATGTAATCTGGAGTTTGTGAATGATGCAGACTACGGCGACTGCTAACGTCTCTTACGCGGGGGGCTTCGACGAGGCTTTCTGTCAGAACGTCCCTCGTCTACGGTTTTCCGTTTCGACGAGGATTCCTGCGATGGCGGTTGCGGCGGTGCGGCGTACAGGGTTTGCTGATAATAGTCGTCAAGCAGCATGGCAATAAGTGATGATCCGTCATCGCTCTCACCAAGTTCACCGGCCAACGGCACGAAGCGTTGCATGCGCTCCACCTGCAGATTATCTCGCGACCGCAGTTGTGCCTCCAGCAAGGCCGTTATTCGCTGCGACACGATAGCGGAGACATCATCGTCGGTCGGCAGAGGACGCTCGATCATATCAATGTCGAACCGGCTGGCAATCCGCTGCAATTCCGATTTCTCCAGCACGTTGACCAGCGTGACCGCTTCGCCGGAAGCCCCGGCGCGACCGGTGCGGCCGGCGCGATGGATATACGCCTCGGGATCTTCGGGCGGTTCGTACTGGATGATGTGTGATAACTCCGGAATATCGATACCGCGAGCGGCGAGATCGGTAGCTACCAGAAAGCGAAGTTTCTTCTCCCTGAGTCGGCCCATGGTCTGCTCACGTGCCCGCTGAGTAAGATCGGAGGTGAGTTCGTCGGCATCATAGCCGAACCGCTTGAGAACAGTAGCAACGAAGGATACGGTCGCCTTGGTATTGCAAAAGATGATGGCTCCGGTCGGGTTCTCGATTTCGATGATTCGCACCAGGCAGCGTTCCTTTTCCATGCCCGGCACGACATAGAAAACGTGTTCCGTTTCGGCCACGTGGATGTGATCGCGACTGAGACTCAGAAAGTCCGGTTGACGCAAGAACTCCCCGGCTAACCTCAGGACGTGGGCGGGGAAAGTAGCGGAAAACATGTAAGCATTAATCCGACGTCGCGGCAGATAACGCTGAATCTGTTTCATGTCGGGGTAGAAGCCCATCGACATCATCCGGTCGGCCTCGTCGAAAACCAGTATCTTCAGTTTGTCCAAAGACAGCGTTCGTCTCAGGAGATGATCGAGAATACGTCCCGGCGTGCCCACGACAATCTGAGCGCCGGAACGGAAGGCATCAAGTTGAGGTCCATAACCGACACCGCCATACACTGCAATAATACGCGCTCCGGTGTTGCCGGCCAGAAGGCCTGCGTCGGCTGCCACTTGTTTGGCCAGTTCGCGGGTAGGTACCAGTATCAAGGCCTGGCCGGTGGGGCCGGAGGTATCGATACGTTCCAGGATCGGCAGGATAAAAGCGCCGGTCTTGCCGCTGCCGGTGCGCGACTGAACGATCAAATCACGCCTGGCCAGCAAGTATGGAATCGTCTTGGCCTGGACCGGCATCAACTCCGACCAGCCGGCGTGTGCCGCCGCCTCACGCATCAACGGCGAAAGAGATGCCATCGAAATCAGAGGAAGGGCGTCGCTCGGCTCAACCGAAGCCTCTTCTACATTGTGTCCATGCGCGCGTGCTTGGTTTGGGTTGTCGTCCGGCACGTCGTCTCTGTCTGCTTTCTCTATTGCCACTCTAAGTAATCAAGTTCGGGTTTCTCTTCGCCACCCGCTCAGTTTACGGACATACGTTTCCTAAAATACGGTCAAGAGGCCGCCGTGTACAGCGGTAATTCGAGTTTTCCTGTAATCGGATGGACAACTGTCAGCCGTCGACACAGGTCTGACAACCCGCTACGGCCTGTGTGTGCTGCGGATTCACCCGCTACGAAATAGCGAGCAAGGCTTTGCTGGTTGATATCAGACCGTCCCGTCCCCTAAACGGTAGGATCCAAGGCGACTATCAGTCAATGGTCGCTGACTCAGAACCACTCCAACTCGGCTAATTCCGGAATAGCCTCGTTCAGGTCGATCGTCAGATCCTCGAGGTCGTCGGCCATGTCCTCGATAATATCCGCCTTATCTTCCAACGCCTCCGCGCGTTTCTCGATCTTGGCCGTGGCCCGGTCGAGGTCGCGATCAAGGTCATCGTCATCGTAGCTGGTGAAGAGCATCTTCAGCACGCCCAGACCGGCCTGCAGTCCGATCTTGGCGCCGTCGACACCGATCCTGGCGCCTTCCCAGCCAATCTCCTTGGCGTAGTCATGAATATCGACAACCAGCGTGTGATACTCCTTGAGTAGTTTCTCCTGCTCCTGGTCGGTCGCAACCAACTCGCCATCGATGAAGAGTTCATACGCCTCGGTGATCTCGACTACGGAGCGATCCCGGCCCTCGTGGTGTTTGATCACCACCGCGCCGTGTTTCATGTCGATGCTGATATGGTCCGAGCGCTCCTCGTACCAAATGTCATGATCGAGGTCGTGATGGCGGTGCCGACTGCCTCCGAAAACAGTTCCCGCGCTCAGAGCTACAAGGCAGATCACCAGCAACAATGCTATCTTTGACTTCATCAGAATTCCTCCAATATACTTCCCGGCATCTCAGTAGATTTACGGATTGATGGCTGAAAGGTTTCGTGCTGAGATGGGTGGATGACAAAGAGACTGTCCCGGAAGTTCGCCACACTAAGGTGGCAGAAAACACTGTTCGGTGGTGGTGTCGGGCGACCCCGCCCGACGCAGGCAAGCCTGTTTTTCGCGCTTCGCGCGCCGTCACTTTATGTCAGGCTCTGCCAAGCAACCCTCGGCACCTATTTCAAGACTGTCAGTCGCCTGACAGCACCTGAACTCGCGGCCCGGCGGAGATAAGCCCCGCCGCTATGCGGCAGAGAAGGCAGCTTTTGTGACAACCTCGCCAAAGAGCTGTGTGCACGGCAGATGTCCACATCTGCCGCCCGGTCAAGCCGCCCGGTCAAGCCGGGTCCTTCAGCGGCGCATGTGGACATACGCCGCCCACAAGGTTTTCATTAATCGTTTCAACTGACTGCTTGTCTAACTATTGATGCACCGGGACCAAGTTGGCTTTGCCGCTGTCCGGAACGACTAACACACCTAATGAGGTTTAGCTAAGAATGAATCGTACTACCAGCCACCACGTTCTATTGTTCGTCTCGATCATAGCTATCGGCCTGCTCGCCTCCTGTAATAGCTTGGAGACTGAGTCTGCCTGGAGTGAGACACCGATGTCGGTCGACGGTCTGGCCGACGACTGGCGCGGCACTAATATTTCCTACCTCGAAGACAACAGCGCTTCGCTTGGGTT
>JAUWMW010000110.1 GCA_030612965.1 bacterium | reverse complement strand
AGGATTTCCTGGCTGACTGCGGGTGGCTGCAAACTTTGGATCAGTTGCCTGATGCTCAGGGAAACAATCGCGCGACCGGTCCGATAGCGGCTCTCGACTTGCTGCGCAGGTTTGTAAGGTCGTTGCCGGGATGCGACATCGTTCATTGTCATCTGTCCGAACCGGGATTGTGGACTCTCGTGGTACTCATTCAGGTCCTTATCGCTCGTTTTTTCGGCAAGCCGCTGTTGGTTGATTTGCGTGACTGTATCGACCGTCTTGACGATGAGAACCTGCCGGTTACGCTGCGCATGATTCTGGCTTTGAGCGCGGTCGCCGCAGTGCCATCGGAGCAGGCTGCGGCCAACCTGGCTCGGAGTGGTTACTCTGTTCATACGATCCCCGAAGCGATAGCCGATGGCGCCTTCAGTGATCGCCTGATAAGCTCCGTACAACCCGGAATCCTGACGACACTGCCTGCCGGCGATCAGGCTGCCCTTGGCTGTCTCGCCAAGGCATTTCGCCTGGTAAAGGAGAAGTACCCGCGAACGGAGATGACTATAATCGGGGATGACCGAGACCGCGAAGACTGTCTGAGAACCCGAAACGGTGGGACGGCCGGAGGCATTAATTTCGTATCCGTCGGTGACAACTCGGAGGCCCAAAGGTGTTATTCGCAATGCGATTTGTATGTTAGTCCGTGCCCTGAGACGGGTCGGCAATCAACCCTGAGAGCCATGGCGGCCGGGTTACCGGTTGTGGCGGCAGCCGATGGTGGTCAGACCGGACTTATCAAAAATCGTTGCAATGGTTTGATTTTTCGCTGGAGCGATCCGGGCGCGTTGGCCGATCGCGTTGTCGAGATGATTGAGACACCCGAATTAGTGTCCGAGCTCTCCTCTCAGGGCCGTGCGACGGCTGATGCCCACCGATGGTCGAAAGTCAGCCGGCGCTGGATGGATTGCTATCATCGATTGCTGTCAACGACGCCGATCAGGGATGCTGTTCCGAGGCGCGACCAAGGGGTATCGGTACCACAGCAGACACCAATCTCCTCCGAGTGAACATACACCTGCGGGTTGTTATCCTGTTTCGGGATTACGCTGCACACCGTCTTGTGCCCGGCGGGTCTTCAGACCCGGCTGGAGATCGCTGCCATGCGGGGCGATCTGAAGATCACCCCGCCACAATGTTTTCAGGTGCTGTCAGGCGACTCGCCTGACAGCTATCACGTGTGAAGGCAGGCGTCGGCCGGGGTCGCCTGACACCACGACCGAAACTTGATCCCGTGGAAACGGGATTGTGACCTGACACATAAGTACATGTCAGACAAAGGCGTCAGGTCACACAAATTCGCTCGCGCGGATTCGCAAGACCCGCCGCAACTATCTATGGTGACTTTTCAACAGGCCCATTCGTTCGGGTTCGCCCCGTTTTAAGCTTGTGCCGCTCAGGGCATCAAACTATAATGGCCGCAAGATGCCACAACCACGTGCTTCAAGACTGGATCGCGAGAGGCGACAGCGGCCGGGCTTTCTTGCCAGGCATTTGCCGCCCGGAACTCTCAAACGGAAAATTGTTCTGTGGGGCGTTATCCCTTTGCTGGCGGTGATCGTTCTGTACGTGGTGGTTGATGATATAGTCATGCCGACCATCACGCGCCACGGCAGTGAATTCACGCTGCCGAATTTCGTCGAACAACGTCTGATCGAGGCCCGCATGGAACTGGACGATCTCAACTTGCGCTTCGAAGTGGCCTCGGAGGAGTACTCACCCGGCATTCCTGAGGGAGTGATCCTGAGCCAGTACCCGGTGGCCGGCACCAAGGTCAAGGGTGGCCGCGCCGTTAAGTTCGTAATTTCGTTAGGCCAGAAGATGGTGCCGATCCCCGACTTGGCCGGGCAGTCAGTGCGGCAGGCGATGATGGATCTGGAAACGGCTGGGCTGCAACTGGGCGAGATAACCTGGGCTTTCTCCGACACGCTGCCTGAGAAAGTGGTCGTGTTTACATACCCCTCCAGCGGTACTGAGATCGCGCTGGGATCACCCGTGACGCTCATGGTCAATCACGGCCGTTCGGCAGACTATACTTATGTGCCCACTGTGGTCGGCCTGACGCTGGATGAGGCGAGAACGCTGTTGGATTCCAAGTCGCTGCGCACCGGTGTAATCACCTATCGATTCGAGATCGACTTGCTGCCCGAAACAGTTCTGGAGCAATCCGAACCGCCCGCCACCGAACTTGAGATCGGCACCGAAATCGACCTGGTGGTGAGCACGCTGGAGTAGGGGGCTGTCGGATAAACCCGACACAGTTCCGATCAGTAACCAACAAGTATACATAGTGGGCTACAGGTCATACGTTTTTGTGTCTATCCCGGCGAACCGCGTCGGCCGCTTCCATGATGTCCTGTCTCCTCACAAACTGCTTGCCAAAAATCTCGATTCTGATATATTAGTAAACTTGTTTCTACCCGTTCGGGATCTGTGGTGTTACTGTAGGTTTTGATGGTCCCGTCGGGAAGGGTGAAATTTGGCCGTTTTGCGGCCTAAACGTGTTGGTCTTTGTTCGATAGCTATGTTTGAAAGTCTGTCCGACAAACTTGAAGTTGTCCTGAAGAAGCTCCGTGGAGCCGGCAAGCTCACCGAGAAAAACATCAAGGACTCGATGCGCGAAATCCGCCGGTCGCTTCTGGAAGCGGACGTCAACTACAAGGTTGCGCGCGATTTTATCAAGGCGGTCGAACAGAAGGCGATCGGCGCCGAGGTGCTTCAGTCGATTGATCCGGGGCAGCTCATAGTCAAGATTGTCCACGACGAGTTGGTAGCCCTTTTGGGCGGCAAGAACGAACCAATCGCGCCGGTGGACAAGTCACCAACCGTCTACATGGTCTGCGGCTTGCAGGGATCGGGCAAAACTACGCTCACTGCCAAGATCGCTTTATCTGTCAAGCGTAAGAACAAGAAGGCGCTCATGGTGGCGGCTGATATCTATCGACCGGCGGCAGTCAAGCAACTCCAGGTACTTGCCGACCAGATTGCGGTTGAGCATTTCTCGCTGGAAGGCAAGAAACCACTGGAGATTTGTCGCGAGGCCGTCAAGTACGCTGAAAAGAATTTCATCGACTTGGTACTGCTCGACACCGCCGGACGGCTGCATATCGATGACGAACTAATGACCGAGTTGGAAGAGATCAAGGCTCTGGTTGACCCTCACGAACTCCTGCTGGTGACCGATGCCATGACCGGACAGGATGCCGTCAAAGTAGCCGAGGAATTTCACGGTCGACTCGGTATCACCGGTGTGGTGCTCTCCAAGCTCGACGGCGACGCGCGGGGTGGGGCCGCGCTTTCCATTCGTTCCGTCACGGGCTGCCCGATCAAGCTGGCTTCGACCGGCGAGAAAGTATCCGATCTGGAGCCGTTCCATCCCGACCGGATGGCTTCGCGCATTCTCGGTATGGGGGATATCGTGTCACTCGTCGAGAAGGCGGAAGAGACCATCGACATGGAACAGGCCGAACAGATGCAGGAGAAACTCCTCAAGGCTCAGTTCAATTTCGAAGATTTCCTCGAGCAGATGAAGCAACTCAAGAAGATGGGTCCGTTGGACTCGCTTCTCGGCATGATTCCCGGCGTCGGTAAAGCGCTGAAGAATGTTCAGGTTGACGAAAGCGCCATGGAACGGATGGTAGCGATCATCAAGTCGATGACCATAGAGGAGCGCCGCAACCCGACCATTATCGACGGTTCGCGCAAGAAACGGATAGCCTTCGGTTCCGGCAATTCGGTGCAGGCCGTCAACCAGTTGCTCAAGCAATTCAATGCTATGCAAAAGATGTTTCACAGTATGAGCAAGAAGAAGTTCAGGGGTCTGCCCAAAGGGATGATGCCCGGAACCTTCGGCAACTTTTAGGAACGGAGGATTTGTTGGCCGTACATTTAAGACTTCGTCGCATGGGAGCCAAGAAGCGCGCCTTCTATAGGATCGTAGCCGCCGACTCACGTCGTGCACGTGGCGGCAGCTATCTGGAAAACCTTGGCACCTACAACCCGATAACCAAGCCGGCAGAGATCAAAGTGTCGGAAGATGGATTGATCCGGTGGTTGGACCTCGGAGCTGTCCCCACTGACACGGTCTGGTCGCTGCTGAGACAGATCGGCTTCTCCACCAAGTACCAACAGTACAAGAAGGGAGAGGATGTTTCGGAAGTAACTCTTAAGACCACGATCACGGAACGCCCTAAGAAGACAAGGAAGATGAAGAAGGCGGCTGTGGCGGCGGAAGCTGAAGCTAAGGCAAAGGCTGAAACTAAGGCTAAGGCAAAGGCTGAAGCCAAGCCGGCTGTCGAGACGACCGCCGAGACGACCGAGGCTGAAGATGCGTCTGATACTGCCACCGAGGCATAGACGGAAGACTCGCTGTTGATTCGTCCCGGTCCGTCGATTCGCTGAATATGGACAATGCTACGGTTCCTCTATCGCAACCGAAGAGCAGAAAGGAACTTTGCCATGAAGGATTTCGTCGTATTTATCGTCGAGCACCTGGTGGACAATCCCGATCAGGTTGACGTGACGGAAATAGTCGGGACCCGTACGACTGTATATGAACTGCGCGTGGCACAGGGTGATCTGGGCAAGGTTATCGGAAAACAAGGCCAGACTGCGAAGTCCATCCGAACCATACTTTCGGCAGCGGCGGCTCGACAGGGAAAACGAGCCGTCCTGGAAATTCTCGAATAGCCTGTGCCCTCTGACGAGTTGGTCATCGTCGGCAAACTCGGCCGGCCCAGGGGACTGTATGGTGAAATCCACGTGACGCCGGCGACCGACTACCCGGAGCGGTTCGACGGCATGAATGAAATCCATGTCAGTACTCGGGACGGTTGGGAGATTTTGAGAATCGCGTCGACTACGATGGTCGGCAATCGGCCCGTGATCAAATTCGAGAACGTTAACTCTCCGGAGGAAGCAGCGCGTCTGACCAACCGCGAACTGGCGGTGCCGAAGGATCAATTAGTGACTCTTCCCGAAGATGAGCATTTCATTTTTGATCTGGTTGGCTGTGAAGTGATCGAACAACAAAGTGGTGATCGGATCGGTGAAGTAGTGAATGTAGAGCAATACCCGGCCAATGACGTCTATGTGGTGAAAACGACCTCGAAGTCGCCCCTTATGATTCCAGTCGTAGGCCAGTTTGTCAAGGCGATCGATATTGTGGCCAAGAGGATCATAGTTGATACGACAGGATTGACTGATGAGTGATGACACCGGGTATTCATGGCGGCCGGATGATGACACGCCGGCAACAGGCTGATGAAGTTTGAGATCGTAACGCTCTTCCCGGATTATTTCGAACCGTCGATGAGACAGTCGTTGTTGGGAAAAGCGCTTGATAAGAAGCTCTTTGAAATCGAGATAATAAACCTTCGTGACTTTGCCATCGATCGGCATCAAAGTGTTGATGACAAACCTTTCGGCGGTGGCGGCGGGATGGTTCTGATGGTCGAACCGATTGATCGTTGTTTGCAGCAGTTGGGCTATCAGCGACGTGACGCGGGTGTGGCTGATGATGACGAGCGAATTGTGCTAACCTCCGCTGCCGGTGAGACGTTTCGGCAGGCCGCCGCCATCAGGTACTCGCTGTGTCGACGTTTGACGATTATATGCGGTCACTACCTCGGTGTCGATGAACGGTTGCTCCGGTTGTATGATATCGATGAGGTTTCGATCGGTGATTTTATCCTCACGGGTGGAGAGCCGGCTGCGGCAACGATGGTGGATGCAGTGGCGCGTCTGATTCCCGGCGTGCTGGGTAATTTCGAGTCGGCCCTGGATGACTCTCATATGGAAGGGACCCTTGGCGCTCCCTGCTACACCCGGCCGGCGGTCTACGAGAATCTGACAGTCCCCGAGGTGTTGCTATCGGGTGACCACAAGGCCATTGAGACGTACCGGCGCCGTCAGGCCGCGGCCAAGTGCAAGGAGATCAGGCCCGATCTGTTTCGGGCAGCCGGATTTGATATAGACAATGACGCTTGAATCATAGATTTGGATTGTCGACATAATTGGTGAAAAAGAATGTTTGATGGATTGATAGAAAGGACGGCAGAATGAAACGTATAGCCCAGATTGAGAAGAAATACATCCGGGATGACCACCCCGAGTTCCGAACGGGTGATACGATACGCGTACATGTCAAGATCAAAGAAGGTGACAAAGAGCGCGTCCAGGTTTTTCAGGGTGATGTCATCAGCCGTCGTGGTGGCGGAACGGCGGAGACCTTCACCGTGCGCAAAGTGTCAGCCGGAATCGCAGTGGAGCGTGTTTTCCCCTTGCAGTCGCCCAATGTTGCCAGGATCGAGCGCATCCGCGCCGGCCAGGTGCGCCGCAAAAAACTGTATTACTTGCGCGGTTTGACCGGCAAGTCGGCCAGAATCAAAGAACAGATTATCGAAAGTTCCAAGGCTAAGAAGGCTAAGGCCGCCAAACCACCGGCAGCCACACCGGAGCCACCGGCCGAGAATGCCTCCGCCGAATAGTGTTCCGCACCGATTTAGAACCATCAGAAGAAAAGCGCCTCTTTCCCGGGGCGCTTTTTTTTGTGTTGGGCTTTGTCTTATGCTGCATGGTGCTACGTCGAAATCCCTGGTCCGAAGGACCGCCGGCGGGTTTCGACAACAAGACAACAACCTGTCATGCCGGACTTGATCCGGCATCCAGTTCCGGATTCGAAGACTGGATTCTGGCCTTCGCCAGAATGACAGAGGTGGGCCGGCCGGCGGCGTGGAAATGGGTTCGTTTTGTCTGTTTTCATATTCGCCTAATGGAATCGGTGGTGATTACGAGTGGCGAGCCATTGGCGGCGGGTCCGAAGACGGACCCACCCTACTCAGCTACTTAGCTGCTACTGGATTGGCCAGCCGCTGTGCTTGTCAATAGCGGCATCAATGTTGGCGAAATGAAATCAGTCGGGACAAGCGAAGACAAGTCCCGACTATATGCGATCGTAAGGAAGTCCTTTGGAGATGTTGTATTCTATGTCACCATTGCACGATTTCAGGCATCTTCACCATATAAATATACCAGGAATATCTGTCAAAACTTTGCGTCATGGTCATATCAATTGTATGATACTCATTGCTGACATAACCATATTTGTACTGTCCATGAAGAATATTGGCCCAATCGCATATCATAAGTCGGGGTGAATGATCCTCAAACTCAAGGATTTTGCCGTTAACCTGATACTTACCGATGCCATACGTAGCGCATGCCGATATAGCCTCGCCTGTGAATGTGAACGAAGTGTCGGCAAAGATGATCTGAGCCTCGACTTCGTATGTACGAGCCGAATCGGTGCCTGCATCATAAGTGAGAGCATAGCTCCCATTCCATGTCCCAATCAAATTGGCAGCGTCAATCGGAACAAACGGATCTGTGGTCTTGTCTGAACCACAACTGACAATCATAGTGATTAGTAAGAGCACCAGCATTAAAAGTTTCATCACACACCTCCAATATTACACAAAATTTAACAGCGATGTCCGTCTCAGATGCATAGTTACTTGCCTACCAGTAATAACGTCCATTCTGTATTTATGTGCAATTGTTTTTCTGGCTCAAGTCCAGTCAAAGGTGCGT
>JAUWMW010000270.1 GCA_030612965.1 bacterium | reverse complement strand
AAGAATTAAGACAACACAACGAGTCAGATATAGTAGGGTCGCTACGAGTGAATCGCAGCGGCCTTTCTGCTGTCGAGAGGCAAACGCGGGGGAGGTTGTCCCAGAAGCAGAAAGTAGCAGAAAGCAGGGCGGGTCCGTCTTTGAACCCACCACTGTCGGCAGGTTTGAAGACAAACCTGCCGTACAAAACTGAGCCTGGAACCTACCGGATTTGGCACCCCCGCGAAGGGGAGCTGATAAACCCCTTGTGCCGTTGTGTCAGGTCTTGATCCCGTGTCAACGGGATTGTGATCTGACACATAAGTAACTGTCAGACAAGAGCGGCAGGTCACACCAATCCGCTCTCGCGGATTCGCAAGACCCGCCGCAACTATCTATGGGGCTTTCTCAACAAGCCCGAAGGTGGTGGTTCATCTTCTGTTTGAGCCGACGGCAGAACGGATGGATTCCCGCCTGCGCGGGAATGACAGGCGAAGCACGGGAATGACGTGCAACGCAAGGACACTGTTTTTCCGTCTATGGCTCAGAGCATTTCATCAGCCTGCTTTAGACACCGACCATCTACTCACCCTTCCTTCAACAGGCCAAGTTTCTTCAATCGGGTTCTTATGGCTCCACGCTTGCGTTGGTGAATCTTGGCGATTTCGTTGAGGTGTTTTCCGCTGTGAAAAAGCTGGGCCAGTTGCTGTTCCTCGGCCTTGGTCCACTTCTCAAAGGCCTGTGGATGTTCCTCTCGCAATTTTGACACGTTGATGATCCGTCCTCCGGTGGCGATGATCTCTATCGAACTGTCGACAATGATCGTGTGCTCCGGTGTAACAAAATTGTCGATCAGCTCCTTGGCTAACTTGGCCGTCACCATAATGTCGGCCAGCGTCAACCGCGACTCGGACAGCAGGATCTGATAATACGACAGCCCCCGCGAGATCATATCAAGGATATCGGTTACCTTGACTTCGGTGTCTCTGATTAAAATCGATTGCTCCATGTCATACCCCGATTTCGAGTCAGTGTTTCTTCGAGCCAAATCTAAGCAGCGGGGGTGACAGATCGTGTCAGTGGAAAAACGGGCGAGGAATAAATCCTGAGACCTTTCACTAATCAACGCGCAACACATTTCCGGATTGCATCTTGCGGCTGATTTCGTATTTTGACTTGAGTCAACGCGGTAATCCTTAACTATAGGAGTCCTATGCTGTTCGGAGCGCATGAATCTATCGCCGGCGGTATCTTCAACGCCGTCGAGCGTGGTAAGAAAGCCACCTGCGATACGATCCAGATGTTCAACAAGTCCAACAATCAGTGGCGAGCCAGGAAACTGGACCCAAGGGAAATCGACAAGTTCTTTGAGGCTATTGAGACGACCGGTGTCACGGTGGCGTTATCGCACACCAGCTATCTGATCAATATCGCTTCACCCGATGACCCTCTGGGCGAGAAGTCGCGCCTGTCACTTCTGGAGGAGATGGAGCGCTGCAACCTGCTCAAGATACCCAATTTGGTAATGCACCCCGGATCGCATGTCGGCTCCGGCGAAGAAACGGGCATGGCGCGGATCGTCGAAAACATCAACCGTATGTTTGATGAATTGGATGACAATCAGGTCACGCTGCTCTTGGAGAGTACGGCCGGACAGGGTTCCAATCTCGGATACCGGTTCGAGCAACTGGCTCAGATGATCGACGGCATAGAGGACAAAGACCACATGGGTGTCTGTCTGGACACGTGCCATATTTTCGCTGCCGGCTATCCGTTAACGGATCCGAGAGAGTACAGGAAGACGATCAAAACGCTCGATGATACGGTGGGTCTGAACCGACTCAAGGCCATCCACATGAACGACAGCAAGAAGGAGTTCGGTTCACGCAAGGATCGGCACGAACATATCGGCAAGGGGTTTATCGGACTGGAAGGGTTCCGCAATATCGTCAACGACCAGCGGCTGAAGAATGTCCCGATGATTCTCGAGACCCCCAAAGGGGACGACCTCGCCGAAGACATCGAAAACTTGGCCGTGCTTCGAGCTTTGGTAAAGTAACGGTTTCCTGCTGCTTCCTCAGCCAGTGCTTTTACAGTTGAATTCCGGGAGTAGCATTCATAATAGCAGCGCTGCGGCCGCCCTACCAGTCAACCGCACCCGGGCTCAGGGTTCCAAAGTGTCCGTCCGTCTCTCCCCCCACCAGCACCTCCGCAGCCTTCTGCAAATCGTCCGGCGCCACCCACAGGATGTAACCGTACTTGCCGGACCCGCTAACGACACCGTTGGCAGCATGCACATTGATATTGGCGTTGGCCAGCTTCAAATGGTGGTGGTGAAGAGCGCCAAGCCGATCGTCACCCTGAATGAGAAAAGCCTTCTTCGGTCCCACTAACTCTACCCCGGCGTCTCGGGCGGCGTCCTGAAGCTGTTGCGGACTCTCCGGGAAGAAATCCAACTGCGACTTATCATCACCAACGGGAAAGGCTGTGAAGGCAAGCAGGTTCACTCCCTTCTCGCTCAGATGCTCCATCAGCCGCCTGGCCTCACCGGGTCGGTTGCCGACTACTGCATAAAAATACTCAACTATCTTCACTGTCTCAGCCATTGGTGACCTCCTTGCTGATACTACAGTACATTTCACCGACGCTACCTACAATATAAATGGAACGGGCGATTTTTGCACCCGCAAAATCACTGTTGCCAAAAGTATCGTAATCGTTACTTTGAGGCTTGTGTATAAAGGGGCAGATGTGGACATCTGCCGCCCACGTAACGTAACGTCATGCTGAGCGGAGTCGAAGTATGACGTACCGAGTGCAGTCGTAGGGCAGCATCCCTGCGATGCTGCCGATACAGATGTCAGGATCACAAGGATCCTGACCTACAAGAGGAAGACGGGTTCCCGCCTTCGCGGGAATGACACGGATAAGCCGTGTCACTCGCGCTCCGCGCAACGTCATGCTGAGCGGAGTCGAAGTATGACGTGCCGGGTAAGATATTTGCCGCCCTTCGACTCCGCTCAGGGTGACAATGTCGAAACCACCCTTCGACTCCCAGGCTGTGTCGCAATTGGTTTTTTGGTTGAGTGTGAATTATTAGTCGATATGTTGTGGTTCAATCAAGATAGGTAGTGAGGATTTTGAAATGGCATATCGATATGGCAAACGTCATGAGCAGTCT
>JAUWMW010000323.1 GCA_030612965.1 bacterium | reverse complement strand
CCGAAACGCGCGATGATTCTGCTCCGCTGTCGCTCCGAGTGAAAGGCAACCTTCCAACGTCCGCTGCCGAAATCCTGGATCAAGCAAACTGTCAGGTCATCGAACTGAATCTCCTCCCCCACCTTGACCCGCCGCGAAGGCGACACCAGCGCCTCCCACTCAAGCGGCTGAGTTGGGTTGACCATTCTCACGAGAAATATCTCGACCTTAGCCCCGGTCGCGCGACGCCCCCACAGACGCGCCTTGAATACTTTGGTGTCGTTGACTACCAGAGCGTCGCCCCGCTCGAGATAATTGACTATGCTCTTGAATGGGTCAATCCGGACCTCGCCCGCTCCCCGGTCCAGAATCATCAGCCGCGATTGGTCCCGCCGCCGGGCTGGATGCTGTGCGATCAACTCTTGGGGTAAATCATAATCGAACAGCGAAATGTCGGTGGCATGCTTAAGCAAAGCGGACGGCCCCTCAGCGCCTGGCACGGCGTGAGATTACGATACTTCTTATCAATAAAGGGATTACTGGCGTCATCTATAGTGTCACTTCAATCTTGAATCCACGCTGTCCGAGCGACTCAGATGCCCGATCTCACGTTAGAAGATGATCCTGCCACGCCTTCAACAACCCTTTCTGAACATTAGTAAGCTCAGTAGGGACGGTTCTTCCACTCAGCCAATCGGTCAGTGCACTTAAGGCTGCCCTGGTATCACCCACCGTTAGAGTGCGGCCCGTTGTCTCTTTCAGTTGGTCACGGAGTCTCACCGTCTCATGAATTAGTATAGCCACCGTCCCGGTAGGATCATCTTCGCGAGTGAACAGCCCCAACAACTCTTTCAACTCATCCTCGTTCATGATTCGATAACTGTGCGCCCCTGATAATCGGGACGACCGACATTACAGATGGCCACAGTTCAAAACATAGATTGTTGCCCGTCGGTTGGTGGTCCAATACCCAGATGTTTCATCGCTTCAGGCGATGCTACCCGACCGCGTCGCGTGCGCTGGATGAAGCCGATTTTGAGCAGAAACGGCTCAACCATATCCACCAAGGTGTCGATTTCCTCGTTTAATGTAGCGCCCAGCGCTTCGATTCCCACCGGACCGCCCTTGTAATACTCGATTATGACCTGTAGAAGCTTTCGGTCCAAATTGTCCAATCCTAAGGCATCGACTCCCTCGGCATCCAACGCCTTGATGGCTATTTCGTTACGGATGACGCCGTCATCTTTGACCGCAGAGTAATCGCGCACCCTTCGAAGCAACCGATTGGCGATCCGCGGCGTGCCCCGCGAGCGCAGGGCGATTGTCTGAGCCGCCTCAGGTGCTATCTCGGTTTCGAGAAGTCGCGCTGAACGAAGGACTATCTTGGCCAGGTCCTCCGGCGGATAAAAATCGATATGATAGTACAGCCCAAACCGATCCCTGAGCGGTGAGGACAACATGCCCGCTCGCGTCGTGGCGCCGATCAATGTGAAGCGCTTCAACGGGACATTTATCACCTTGGCGAAAGCACCCTTGTCGACCACGAAATCAACTTTGAAATCCTCCATGGCCGGATACATGAACTCCTCAATCACCGCCGACAGCCGATGGATTTCATCGATGAAGAGGATGTCACCCTCTTTGAGGTTGGTCAGTATCCCCATAAGGTCGCCGGTCCGCTGAAGGGCCGGTCCGGCCGTGGCGAAGATTTTCGTATCCATCTCCCTGGCGATTATATGCGCCAGCGTGGTCTTACCCAACCCAGGTGGACCGTAAAACAGAATGTGTTCGGCTGCTTCCTTGCGCTGCCGGGCGGCATCAAGGGTTACTTTAATCTTGCCGCGTAATTCTTTCTGGCCGATATACTCCGCGAGCGTCTTCGGCCGCAGGGATAGCTGCGCCTGATCTTCTTCAGGAGTCATCTGCCCACCGGAAAGAACGCGTTCGCGAGTCATCAGGAATCAACCTCCGCCAAATGCCGGGTCTGAAAAATACAGCTTATCAGTTGTTCGGCGCTCTTGATTTTCGGATAGTCTTCGAGCGCTTTTTCGATCATCTGCTGCGCTTCATTTGGCTTGTATTGTAGTTGCAGGAGGACTTCGGTCGCCTCGTCGGCAAATGGCGGCGTCGGGGCCGGTTTCTTGGCCAGTGGCTCGTCCTTTTTCGACAGAGCAAACTTGGCCGTCTTGCCGTGCAGTTCGGCAATGATTTTCTCAGCCAGCCGGGCGCCGACACCCGGCAGACGATTGAGGCGGGCCGCGTCTTTGGTCTCGATGGCGGTGGCGATATCGCGAATCGGCATTATCAGCGATTTGAGCGCTTTCTTGACCCCCAACCC
>JAUWMW010000332.1 GCA_030612965.1 bacterium | reverse complement strand
CGTGCGCTTGCGCCGTCCCTATTGACACTCCGGCGGCGGTCCTTCGGTGAATATGTAATCGACAAAATAGGCGTGATCTGTGGTATTGACAAACCCGCCTTCGCCGTGTCATTGCCCAGCCGGTAATCACTCAGGCTCGGTGCGGCGTCGCCGTGAATGCGGATTACCGGATCATGTGATTATGTTGATAACGCCGGGCGCGCTACTTTATCCAACTCGCCTCTGACAGCAACGGCCAGCCGACGCCGAGTGAGAGGCTTTT
The DNA here is from genome assembly GCA_030612965.1 of bacterium. Lineage (GTDB taxonomy): Bacteria > Zixibacteria > MSB-5A5 > GN15 > FEB-12 > JAJRTA01. The sequence continues at coordinate 1,823 of JAUWMW010000332.1, read as the reverse complement.
TGACAAAAGCGCCGGCTCCTATCTTCAGAGCAGCAGCAACCCGATCGCTCTCGGCGAACCCCGAAACGATGATGGCCTTCTGCTCGGAGTTTAGGTTCAGTGCTCTCTCGTACGTCTCAGCCCCATCGATGCCACCCGGCATGATCATGTCCAGAATCAGCAGATCGTATGCCTGCTTCTGAAGCATCTCAAGGGCGCCTTCACCACTCTCTGCCTCGGTGGCCTTGTATCCGAGACTGGATAGAAGTTTCAGGCTGACGTCACGTTGAACCTTATCGTCATCAACAATCAGTATCGATTCCCGACCTCCGATGATCTCGTCCATGATCGGCGAATCGACCGTTTCCCTGGTTATCGAAAAGTAAATGTAGAAACTGGTTCCCTGACCAGGCTTGCTCGACACATCAATGTACCCCCCATGGTCCTTCACGACGGCGTCGACTACAGAGATACCCAAACCGGAGCCGCGTTTCTTGTCGGCCGTCTTGGTGGTGAAGAAGGGATCAAAGATCCTGGCTCTGATTTCGTCGGGGATACCGCAGCCGGTGTCGGTAATGGTTAGCTTGACGTACTCCCCGCGCGGAACTCTGGCGTAGTCGACCAACACATCATCAACGTAGTAGTTCTCTGTCTTGATGGTTATCTGGCCAATGTCCTGCATCGCCTCGCGGGCGTTGACCAGCAGATTGCTGATGGCGCGTAGAATCTGCGAGCCACCGCCTTTGATGTTCATCAATGAGTCATCAAGTTGCGTGTCCACCACGAGTGTGGACGGCGGCGAGTCGAGTTGGCGCACCGCCTGCGTGACAACATCGTTGAGGTTCATGATTTGCTGGTTGTAGTGCCCCCGTCGTCCCAGCGTCAGCAATTGCTGATTGATATCAGCTATCTGCTGAGCGGCCTTCTCGATAGCTGCTACGTACTTCAGGGCGGGATGGTCCTCGGTCAACTCCTCCTTTATGAATTCCGGATAGGCCATCAGCGGCGCCAGGAGGTTGTTGAAGTCGTGGGCCACCTGTCCGGCTATCTGCCCGGCGGTTTCCAGTCTCTGGGCGCGAGATTCGAGTTCTTGCAGTCGCTTGGTCTCGGTAATATCCAGGACTGTGCCAAAGGCTCCTACATATTCATGGTTCTTATTGAACCTTGGCGTTATGGAAACATAAAGATGTTTTTTTCTGCCTTCCCGAGTTGTTATTTCCAATTCGTATTGAGAACTTTCTCCAGTTCTTCTCTTGTCAGTTTCCGAACGAATAATTTGCTTCTGGCTTTCAGAGAAGTAGTCGAGGAGGTTTTTCCCCAGCATGTCATTTGCCGAATTTTCGCCGAATATCTTTACATAAGCCGGGTTGACGAATTTGATTATTTCGTTTTCGTCGACAATGCCGATGCCTTCCATAACGGAACTAAACAATTCCTGATAGCGACTTTCCGATTCTATTAACGCCTCCTCGGCCTTCTTGCGCTCGGTGATGTCGCGCTGGATGCCGGCGTAGGCAAAAGCTACACCCTGTTCATCCACCAGTGGAAATATCATCATCTCGCATAGAAAGGTGGTGCCGTCCTTCTTGCGGTTAAGGTGCTCACAAGTCCAGACATTACCCGAAGATACCGTTTGGTATATGTCATTCTGAATCTGCTCCGAACCCGGGGCAGCATTGAACACGCCAGGCGACCTGCCGAGAATCTCTTCATCCGAATATCCGTACAGCCGTCGAAAAGAGCGGTTGACATAGGTAATCTTGAAATCCAGGCCGGTAGTGATTACTGAGTCCGTTACCTGCTCGCTTATCAGGCTGAGGAATCGCGCCCTCTCCTCGGCCCGC
>JAUWMW010000248.1 GCA_030612965.1 bacterium | reverse complement strand
TGTATGATTGTCGAAGCGCTGGTAGCCCGAGCCAAACAACATGCCGAACATGCTGCTCTCGGCATGTCGGCCATTCAGTATCACGCCGAAATTTTGCTTGGAAACAGCGCCGCCGAAGGCCAGGGGAACGGTCAGCATGGTCGCACCCTGTTCGATCAGAGCTCGATGCGTCATGTAGCCGTGCAGGCCGGAGGCCTGGCGTTGCAACGAAACGTAGCGGACGCGGCTGTCTGCAAGACCGAAAATCTCGACGGCACTGTTGGTGTTACTCGGTTGGCTTTCCTCGAGCGAACCACCACCGTATTCATCAATGATCGAGAGTTCGGCGTTCTTACCTACGATGACCAGCAGTCGCGGATATTGAGCTGAGCCGCTAAGGCCGGATTCTCTCAGTAGATGGAGGGGCTTTTCAATCACCAGGCCGTCGGGAATATAAATGAAGATGCCATCGTTCCAGAGCGCCCCGTTGAGGGCCTCGAATTTGCCGCAAGCCGAGTTCACCAGCCGGTATAGATATTCTTCGACCAGTTCCGGATGCTCAGCGGCGGCCTCGGACAGCTTTGTCACAATAGCACCGCGAGCACACAGTTCCTCTGTCCCGTGGAACCCGATTTCGCGGCCGGCCAGATCGGTGACAACACCGGCCAGATTTCCGTGATCGACGTGTTCACGAACGATCTTCTCAACAGCGCCGAAGTTCTCACCATAGTCGGTGTCAATAACCTGGCTGCGATCTACGAGGAAGGTCGTCGGGTCGGTATAGCGCCAGAGGTGAAGACCGCGATGGGGAACCGGGGCACTGTTAAACGCTTCGCGTGAACGTCGACGGACGTCGCGAAGCCAGCGCGGGCCGCGCTCTAGCTCGGGAGCCATCTCGGGGATCAGGTAATCCGCGTTCTCAGTTTTGTTCACTGTGGGATTATTCATCAGCCTAATGATCCTTCCATTTCCAACTCGATCAATCGATTGAGTTCCACCGCGTACTCCAGCGGCAGTTCTTTGGTGAAAGGTTCCATGAAACCGTTTACAATCAGCAGACGGGCATCGTCCTCGGTCAGACCGCGACTGGTCAGGTAGAACAATTGCTCTTCAGCGACTTTGGAGACACGCGCTTCGTGTTCGACCTTTACCTGATCGTGGTCGATTTCCATCGTCGGGTAAGTGTCGCTGCGGGCGTTCTCGCCAATTAGTAGGGCGTCGCATTCCACCGAAACTTTGGTGTTGACGGCGTTCTCGTGAACTTTGACAAGGCCACGGTACGATGCCCGTCCATTGTCTTTTGAGATCGACTTCGACGTTATCCGCGAGGAGGTGTTAGGTGCGGCATGAATCATCTTGGCTCCGGCGTCCTGATGCTGGCCCTTGCCCGCGAAGGCCACCGAGAGCATCTCACCCTTGGCGCCCTCTCCCAGCAACTGAATGCAGGGGTACTTCATCGACAACCGCGAACCCAGGTTGCCGTCGACCCATTCGATCGTGGCGTTCTTGAACGCCGACGCGCGTTTGGTTACCAGGTTGAAGATGTTGCGCGACCAGTTCTGAATAGTCGTGTATCTGATGTAGGCGCCTTCCAGAGCAATCAGTTCCACGACGGCCGAGTGCAGCGAGTCGGTTGAATAGACCGGCGCGGTGCATCCCTCGATATAGTGCAGCCGCGAACCCTTGTCGACAATAATCAAGGTTCGCTCAAACTGTCCCATGTTCTCGGCATTGATGCGGAAATACGCTTGCAGCGGTACCTTAACGTCGATGCCCGGAGGTACATAGATGAACGACCCGCCGGACCACACCGAACTGTTCAGGGCGGCGAACTTGTTGTCGGACGATGGTACTACCGTGCCGAAGTACTTCCTGACGATCTCAGGATACTCTCGCAGGCCACTGTCCATGTCGAGAAAGATGATCCCCTGCTTTTTCAGGTCCTCACGCATGGAGTGGTAGACCACTTCGGACTCGTACTGGGCCGATACGCCGCCGAGAAACTTGCGCTCAGCTTCGGGGATACCCAACTTGTCGAAAGTCTTCTTGATGTATTCCGGGACGTCATCCCAGCTTTGCTGCTGATGCTCGATCGGTTTCATGAAGTAGAAGATGTTTTCGAAATCGATCTCATTAAGCAGTCCCGTGTTTCCCCATTGCGGCATCGGCTTGGAATTGAAGATGTCGAGTGCCTGGTGACGGATGTCCGACATCCAGCGAGGTTCATTTTTCATCTTCGAGATCATCTCAACCACTTCGTGGCTGATACCCCTGGCCCCTTTATGGAAGTAGTCGACCGGGTCGCGAAAACCATACTTAGTCGCGTAATCGTCCCCGATCGAAGCCAGGTCCTGGTTTTGTTGCTTGATCTTGTCAGTCACGCTCACACCCTGGCTTTCTCCGCCAACTCCTGCGCCACCCAGTCGTACCCGAGTTCCTCGAGTTTCAAGGCCAGTTCCGGACCGCCGTGCTTGACAAACTTACCGTGCATCATGACATGAACATGTTGTGGCTTGACGTAGTTGAGCAGCCGTTGGTAATGTGTCACCAGCAGGATGCCGTTGGCGTCGGAGTGAAATCGATTGACCCCTTCCGAAACCGTCTTCAGCGCGTCAATATCAAGTCCGGAATCCGTCTCGTCCAGCAGCGCCATCTTAGGCTTGAGCATCGAAAGCTGCAGGATCTCAATGCGCTTCTTCTCGCCGCCGGAGAAACCATCGTTCAGGTAACGAGTGGCGAATGATTCATCAACAGACAGTGCCTTCATCTCGGCTTTGAAGAGCTTGCGGAAATCGGACATGTTGGCATCTTTGCCGCGGTGGGATTTCAAGGCTGCCCGCATGAAGTTGGCCACCGAGACGCCCGGAATTGCCAGCGGGTATTGAAAGGCCAGAAACAGCCCGGCGCGTGAACGCTGGTCGGCGGACATATCCAGTATGTTGCGACCGTCAAGAACCGCCTCGCCTTTAGTGATGGTGTAGTCGGGGTGTCCCATGAGGGCGTTGGAGAGGGAAGACTTGCCGGAACCGTTGGGGCCCATGATGGCATGAATCTCACCGGGCGCGATCTCAAGCGACACCCCGGACACTACCTCTTTGTCCTCAACGGAAACGTGTATATCCTTGAACTGGAACAGAGACTGTTTGTCAGTCATGGCTGTATGATCCTTCTATGTATGGACAACATGGTCAATGTGAATCTATCCTTGTGTCTGGGATGCATCCGATGGGCGGCGGTCGATTCGCGGCAACACCATAAGACGCTCCTTCTTAATCAAATCGTTCAGGGTCGTTCCGGCCAGGAATCCGGCGATCTGCCCGGCCAGACTTCCGAGGATATCATGCACGGAACAATTGTCGGTATGGATGCACTGTTCGAGTTGGCCGGTGCGCTTGGCGCAGTGATCGGGGTCCAGCAGCGGACCGCCGAGAATGGTGATAACTTCCAACAGGTTTATCTCACTCGGCTCACGACGAATACAGAAGCCGCCCTTGCGACCTCGTACCGCCGTAACCAGACCGGCCCGACGCATGATAGCCAGCAGCTTGGACGCATATGGCACCGAGATACCTTCCGCCTCGGCGATATCGGCAACCGACATCTGCCCCTCAGTTCCCTGGCGGGCCAGCACCAGCAGGCATCGCAATCCGTATTCTTCTATGGCCGACATTCTCATAACATTTCCTAAGCCGATCTACGTTTCAACAACCGGG
>JAUWMW010000131.1 GCA_030612965.1 bacterium | reverse complement strand
AGATATTTGCCTGGATAGAAGTATTCTACAACCGAATTCGTCGTCATTCTACTCTGGGATACATGAGTCCAGTTGATTTTGAAGTAAAGAACAGTTATGCTTAATAAACTGTCCACTAAAACGGGGGAAGATCAGATCCTTGTGATCCTGACAACATGCGTCAGGTTCCAAGGAACCTGACCTACTGTTACTCCACTATATCAAACGAAAACGCGGTGTCTAACGACTCGCGAACAACTCCGGCCAGACCTACAAGAGTTGACTGCCGCCCACAAAAACAGCCCGCATCTGTCATGCTGAGCGCAGTCGAAGCATGAGTCTCGCAGATCTGATTTCTGCCAGCTACTCTACTATCTGCTGATTGAGTTCCTTGACGGCCGGCTCGAGAGCTTCCGGTGTTACCACTTGGCCGGTGAGGAGCCTCGACCACCTGACGCGAATCGAACTGAAGGCAATGTACGAGGTGGGCAGGATGAGCAGCAAGATGAAGCTGCCGAACAAAAGACCATAGGCCACAGATACCGCCATTGGTATGAGAAACTGCGCCTGCATGCTGGTCTCCAGAATCAGCGGCGCTAGTCCAAGGGAGGTGGTGAGAGTAGTCAGCAGGATAGGTCTCAAACGGGCCAGGCCGGCATTGTGCACAGCATCAAACAGTGTTTGTCCCAGTCGCAAATTGCTGTTGATCCGATCGACCAGTATTATGCTGTCATTAATGATGATACCTGAAAGGGCGATGAAACCAATCAGAGAGAGCATGTTGATTTGCAGACCCTGGATCCCATGTCCCCAAATAGCGCCCAAAGCCCCGATCGGTATAAGAGAGAAAACCAGCAACGCCTGAGCATACGATCGAAACACCAGCACCACCAGGATAAACATCCCCACCAGAGCGATGGGAAAGGTTCGCTTGATGGATCGCAGCATCTTGGCCTGGTCACGCGACTGCCCCTCGAACGCCGCGGTAATTCCATGCACCTGACCCAGGACGCGGGGCAGTATGTCGTTTTCGATATGGTCCAGAATCGGCGGGAGGTCGGCCTCAACCTCTAAGGGACTGGCCTCAATCGTGATCTCTCGTTTTCGGTCAAGATGACTGATGGTCGTTATGCCCCGTTTGATACGGTAGGTGGCCAGTTCGCTGAACGGGTACTCGCTTCCGTCGGTAGTGCGAATCCGCATCCGGTCCAGTTGACCCAGCGACAACCGATCTTCCGGACGATAGCGCGCCCAGACACGAATTTCATCACGACCGCGTTGAATGCGCTGAATCTCCTGCCCAAAAAAACCCTGCCTGACCTGCCCGGCGATATCCTGCAGCGTCAAACCCAGGGTGTGGGCTCTCGGTTTGAGGGCAATGTCGATTTCACGCCGACCTTCCTGATCGGAGTCGGTGATGTCCTTGAGAACCCCGTAGCTCTTTAGCTCAGCGACCAGCAGACGTCGAGCCTTATCCAATTGCTCGACGTCATTCCCAAGCAAACTCAGCGAAATAGACTTGCCGAAAAGCCCAGCCGTGCCGAAAGTGATGTTCTGCACACCTGGTAACGGACCAACGACTTCGCGGATGCGGTTGGCTATCTCATAACTCTGCAAGTCCCGCTGCTCAGCATCCATCAACTGCAGGACGAGACGTCCGGCATGGCTACCGAACTCGCCAAGATCATTCGATCCGACATCGCGCTTGATTCCGATGACAATGTCGGCCGAGTCCTCTCGTTCAACCTTGAACTCCTCGTTTACCTCCCAGCATACCCGCTCTATACCGGCCAGAAGCGAATCGGTGTCGGCCTCTTGTCGACCGGCTACCAGCGAGACATTGATCGGCACGGTGTCGCTGTCGACAAAAGGAAAGAAGGTCACGCCGATCAGTCCGCCGCGGATCAACCCCACCGTAAGCATCACCAGGGCTATCGGAGTGGTGATAGTAATCCATTTGTGGGTCATGGCGGCGCGGAGCAACGGCGCATAAACGCGGTGAGTCAGCGCATGGACAAGGTTATCCATTCTGTGTCGAATCGCCGGAACCGCCCGATCCCGCTTCAGCCCCTTCGAGTGCGCCAGGTGCGATGGCAGCACCAGAAACGCCTCAACCAGCGAGAAGATCAATGAGGCAATGACCACCAGCGCCATCTGCCAGATAAATTTGCCGACCATACCATCCAGGTAGAAATATGGTATGAAGGCAATAACGGTTGTGGCTATAGATGTTGTCACCGGCGCCAGAACTTCCATCGTGCCGTCAACTGCCGCTTTCAATGCCGGTTCACCGCGTTCATGGTGGGTGTAGATATTCTCCGCCACCACGATGGCGTCGTCAACCAGGATGCCGACAACGATAATCATTCCAAAAAGCGAAATAACGTTGATAGTGATACCTGAGAAACCGGCAATAATGAACATACCGGCAAATGAAAAGGGAATGCCGATTGTCACCCAGAAGGACAACCGCAGTTTCAAGAAGAAGCCCAGGGCCATTATTATCAAGAGCAATCCTATGAGGCCGTTCTTGACCAGAAGATCGATTCGCTGTGTGAGTGGAATGGTCCGGTCATCAATAACGGTGGCATGCAGGGTCTCGTTGGATTCGTTGAACCGCTCGATATACGCCTTGGTGCTGTCGGCGATGGCAAGGATATCCTCCTGCTCGGTCTGATCGATATTGAGGATGACCGCCGTCTGATCATTGTAGTACCGTTTGTCCGGAATATCTTCCCACTGCTCCCGGGTTGTAGCTATATCACCCAGGTAAATGACACTGCCGTCAGCGTTGCCACGAACCGGTATCCGGTCCAGTTCCGGGGCGCGGTAGCTGCGTCCCCAGGCACGGATGAGGATCTCTTCATCATCGGTGTCTAACTTCCCCCCGGAGATGTTGATATTGGCCTTTCTAACCGCCGCCGCGATCTCATCGAAACTGATGCCATACCGGCGCAGGTCCGCCTCCGCTACTTCTATCGAGAATTCAAGATTCGGCAGTCCCTCGAAAGCCACCTGAGATATCCCCTCTATAGCCAGCAGGTCATCACGAAATTGCTCGGCGATGTACTTCAGGTTGTACCGGTCGGCGGCACCGTACAGCACGACCGACAATGACCGAGTACGAAACTTTTGCTCGAAGATGACCGGCTCTTCGGCATCGACAGGGAAGGAGTTGATGCGGTCGACGGCATTCTTGACATCCGCCAGCACCTTGTCGATATCAGCGTCGCGGGTGATCTCGATGCTGACGGTGCCGCTGTTCTCTCGTGAAACCGAAGTGACCCGCTCAACACCATCCAGGCCGTCAAGATTCTCCTCGATTTTCAGCACGACGCCTTCGGCCACCTCTTCCGGGGCCGCTCCGGGGTAGGCGATCTGAATAGTGATGATGTCCGGTGGCATCTCCGGGAAGAACGAGTAACGGAGACGACCCTGTGAGATAACTCCGAACCCGATAACGCCGAACAACAACACCGTCGTCCAAATCGGATGGCGGATGAAGTATGCAACCACCCGGCGCATCAGCGAGTCCGCTCCTCGGTGTTGATTCGCGGGACAGCGAGTATCCCGGTTGAGACGCCCTGCAATAATTCGACCACAACAGTGTCGCCGTCATTCAACCCAGTTTCCACCACGACGGAATCATCGCTCCGGTGAGCAATCGTTACATCGCAATGATCCAACCTGCCGTCGACTACGCGATAAATGTAGGAGTTCTCATACAGAGCCCGGCGAGGTATGGAGAACGCATTTTCGACATTGCGCCCCGGGATTTTTGCCTCCAGGAAGATGCCGTTCAGCAGGGGTTTCCCATCGGCCGGGTCGACTGAAACATAAACATCCACCGTCTGGGTGCGAGCTTCAACATGACTCCCGATACGAGCTATCCGGCCCCGCCACTGATCGCCGCTTTCCAGTGAGGTTAGAATGACCGGCCGGTTTCGCTCGATCCAGGTCAGGTCAGTGGCCGGGACGGGCAACTGCACCTCCTGATTCTCCATGCTTACAATACTCCCCAGCAAACTGCCGCCTCGCGCCGTGGAACCAGTCCGGAAGCCGGCGCTGAGCACGGTGCCGTCAAACGGGGCATAGAAGAAATGCTTGTCCCTGACCACCTCAAGATCGCGCAGACCGTAATAGAGTTTGTAGACGTTGAAGCGGGATAGCAGTAGTTTGAGTCTCTCGTTGGTGACCTCCGGCAGTGGCGCTGATTTTCGGTCAAAATCACAGGCGCTGAAATACTCCTGCCAGATCGGGTAGTCCAGCGGGAACTCGGTTTTCAGTTCCGGCAGCACCATCGCCAGGGCGGTCAGGAATTCACTCTTGGCGCTGTTTAACCGAAACCCGGCCTGACGGTCATCAATCTTCAGCAGCAGGTCGCCTCTGGCGAATGATTGCGCCGGCTGAAAAGTAACATCACCCGGCATGACCACCCCAGCTACCTCGCTGTACAACTGGATCGGCTCAGCGCTGACCACCCGTCCGAGGGCGGTAACCTCGGTGGGAACGGACTGCAAGTGCACCACCGTTGCCTCCACCGACTTTGGGCGTGGTCTGTGATCTCGGGGTGGCGGATCACTCCGCATCTGCATCAGGATCATCATGGCCCCAAAGCCGATCACCAGGATACCGATCGGCAATAATATTTTCCCTGCTCGTGTCATCGACCACTCCGTCTCTGTGCTTGGACTCCATCAAAACAGATCTCGGTACGACCACAGTTAGTCATTGAGCTAATCTCCGGTTAAGATTCTCCGGCAATCATCATCAAGAAACGCGCCAGTCAGGCATCACGGTAACCATTCAACTATGCAAATGCAACTATGTTTCCAACGCGCAAGAAGACTCATCGCCACTCAGATTTGGACCGCCGAGCGGTTCAATCGATTAATCAACGGGCCAACTATTTTCGGGTGGTGTCGCACGACCCCGCCCGACGCTTGCCTTCACACGTGATGGCCGTCAGGCGAGTCGCCTGACAGCACCTGAAACGTGGATACAGGGGCAGCCGAGGACGTCTGCCGCCCACTAAGCATGGCGGTACCCAACCAAGAACGGATCAGCTCCGGACAGTATTCGATTTACATTTGCAGCCGCAACGATTATCATGGTCCCGTTAAAGTGACGGACCCGGGCCGGGTGCCCGCCACTCTGAACTATACATTGCAGTACCGTACGAAACGAGGAAGACGCCCTATGCCATCGACAGAACCGACCGCGCCATCGAACTTCATCAGAACCATCATCCGGGAGGATATCGCCGCCAACAAGAATGACGGTCGCGTGCAAACCCGCTTTCCCCCGGAACCGAACGGCTATCTGCATATCGGACACGCCAAGGCGTTCTGTGTGAACTTCGGCATGGCGGCTGAGTACAACGGTCTGTGCAACCTGCGCTTCGACGACACCAACCCAGTCAAGGAAGACGTGGAGTACGTGGACTCCATCATGGAGGACATCCGCTGGTTAGGGTTTAGCTGGGATGACCGCCTGTTTTACGCCTCGGACTATTTCGACCAGTTGTACGAGTACGCCGTGCAGCTTGTCAAACTGGGCAAAGCGTATGTCTGCGACCTCAGCGCCGACGAGATTCGAGAGTACCGAGGCACCCTGACCGAGCCGGGCAAGAACAGTCCCTACCGCGACCGCTCGGTCGAGGAAAATCTCGACCTGTTCGAGCGGATGAAAGCGGGTGAGTTTCCGGACGGTTCGCGCGTGCTCCGCTCCAAAATCGACATGGCTGCAGGCAACCTGAACATGCGCGACCCGGTGATCTATCGCATCATGCACACTTCGCATCACCGCACCGCCGACAAGTGGTGTCTCTATCCCATGTACGACTTCACGCACTGCCTTTCCGACTCGATCGAGTCCATCACTCATTCGCTCTGCTCGCTGGAGTTCGAGGACCATCGACCTCTGTACGACTGGTACCTGGATCAGTTGGGGGTGTTCCATCCACAGCAGATTGAGTTTGCCCGGCTCAATCTCAGTTACACCATACTAAGCAAGCGCAAGTTGATCCAACTGGTTGACGGCGGTCACGTCAGTGGCTGGGATGATCCCCGGATGCCGACTATTTGCGGACTGCGTCGTCGCGGCTACACACCGGCTGCCATTCGGAACTTTCTGGAGCGGATCGGAGTGGCTAAACGCGATAGTATCGTGGCCGTGGCCGATCTTGAGTTCGCCGTCCGCCAGGACCTGAACAAACATGCGCCGCGCGTGATGGGGGTGCTGAATCCGTTGAAGGTTGTGATAGACAACTATCCTGAGAACCAAACCGACGAACTCGACGCCGTCAACAATCCCGAAGACGAATCGGCCGGTACGCGCAAGGTGCCGTTTTCGAAAGTGCTTTATATCGAACGCGATGATTTCCGCGAGGATCCACCCCGCAAGTTCTACCGACTTGCACCGGGACGCGAGGTGCGGCTGCGCTATGCGTACTTCGTAACCTGTACTGACGTCATCAAGGATGAAAACGGCGAAGTGATTGAGTTGCGCTGCACCTATGACCCGGCCTCACGTGGCGGATCGTCGCCGGATGGTCGCAAGGTCAAGGCGACGTTGCACTGGGTATCGGCGGCGCATGCTCTCGATGTCGAGGTGCGGCTGTATGAGCACCTGTTCGCAGTAGAGGATCCATTCGATACCGAGGAGGGTCAGGATTTCACATCCAACCTCAA
>JAUWMW010000268.1 GCA_030612965.1 bacterium | reverse complement strand
ACGGGCGCCCAGAAGAAGACAACTTTGTCGCGGGTCGCCACGCGGATATCTTCCTTCTGCAACAGCTTCAGTGCATCCATCACCGTTTGATACCAGCCATGCCAGCCCACTCGCATAGGGCCGAAACGTTGCTGGATGTGGGCGGCGATTTTGCGTTCCCACCAGACCAGGAACAACGCAATAAGTGAGAGCACGGCGAACACGGTCACTCCCAGAGCCGTATATATGACGACGCTCTGCCACGGCTGCGGCAGACCGGTCGAGACCAGCAATTCATTCAGCCACCTGAAAACGCCGTCAAGCTCGCCCACCGCCAGAATCGGGAGGTTCATCGATCCACCTCCGGCATGATGATATCAAGGGTGGCGAAGATAGCCACCAAGTCGGCAATCAGGCAATCAGTACCGATCTCAGGCACCAGCATCAGATGATTGTAGGAACTGCCGCGCAGTTTGACTCGCGTCGGCTTGGTGGTGCCGTCGGAACGGATATACGCACCCATCTCACCACGAGCGCTCTCGATCCGTGAGTAAACTTCGCCCTCAGGCGGCTTGAGTTTCGGCTTGACCTTGCATTTGATATCACCCTCGGGCAGATTGTCCAGCGCCTGCTCGACAATCTTCAGCGACTCTTTCATCTCATCGAGTCGCTGGATGAACCGACCGTAACAGTCGCCGTTCGGCTGCGTGGGTATTTCGAAATCAAACTTGTCGTAGACGGAGTAAGCATCGTTGCGACGAACATCGTACTTAACACCCGATGCGCGCAATACTGGCCCCGACGCGCCGTAAGCGATAGCCATCTCCGGCTTCAGCACACCGATTCCCTTCATACGGACCAGAAAGATCGGGTTCTCGTTCAAAAGGCCTTCGTAGTCGGAGAATTTGCTCCACATCTTCTTGATAAAGGCGCGACACTTCGGCACGAATTCCGGAGGAATGTCTTTGGAGACACCGCCGATGCGAATGTAGTTGTAGGTCAACCGCTGGCCGCAAGTGATCTCGAACAGGTCCATGATGTCTTCGCGCTCCCGCAGGCCGTACAGGAACGGTGTGTAGGCGCCGACGTCCATCGCCGTCACACCCCAGAATATCAGATGCGAAGCTATCCGGTTGAGTTCGACCATGATAACCCGCAGGTACTCCGCCCGATCGGGAACTTCGAGTCCGGCCAGCTTCTCAACGGCCAAAGCGTAGACGTGCTCTGTCGCCATAGCCGTGACATATTCAAAGCGATCCATCAACGGCGAACATTGAGGATAGGTACGGTTCTCGCAGATCTTCTCGATAGCGCGATGTAAGTACCCGATCACCGGTTCGATAGCGACGACCTTCTCACCATCCATAGTGAGTATCAACCGGCAAACACCATGCGTCGAGGGGTGGTGCGGCCCCATGTTGACCATGAACTCTTCTGTTCTCAGTTCAGCCAACCTATAGCTCCGGCATCCGCACAAAGTCGGGTGCGTCCCAGTCCTTGCGCATCGGGTATCCCTGGTCCCAGTCGTCGGGCAAAAGGAATCGTTTCAAGTTATCGTGGTTGTTGACATCAATGCCATACAGTTCCCAGATTTCACGCTCGTGCCAGTCGGCGGCGGTCCAGATATCCTTGACCGAATCGACAACCGCCTCGTCGTAAGGAAGCACCAGCTTGAAATCAAGGCGAAGATTATTGCTGATGGACGACAGCGAGTAGACGACCTCGAACTGCTCACCGGTATCAACCCCGGCGATGTTGTTCAGGAAATCGAACTTGAGTTGCTCGTCGTCGCGCAGCATCCGCGCGACATTGGTCAGGTTAGCCGGCTTGACCTCGAACATCAGGTCAAAGACGCCTGTCTCCAGAGGGGTCAGCAGCCCGTCGTATTTCTTGAGGATATGTTCTTTGAGTTCGTCTCGGGTCATGCTACTTCTCGTGCCAGTCAGCAAGCTTTTGGGACTTTATCTTCTTCTGAAGATGCAGGCATCCCTCAAGGAGAGATTCCGGTCGCGGAGGGCAACCGGGGATATAGATATCGACCGGCACAATATGGTCGATCCCTTTCTCGACGGCGTAGCTGTCATAGTAAAACGGGCCGCCTCTGATGGTGCAGCCACCCATAGCGATCACGTAGCGCGGCTCGGCCATCTGGTCGTAGAGACGTCGCAGACGTGGCGCCATCTTCTTCGTAATGGTACCGGCGGCGATAATCAGGTCAGCCTGTCGTGGCGTGGGGCGGAAAATCATGCCGAGACGGTCGAAGTCATAGCGCGATGCACCGGTGCACATCAGCTCAATAGCACAGCAGGCAGTCGCGAAAAGCAAATACCACATCGAACATGCCTGGGCATGACTAAGAACCGACTCAAGCTGGGTGGCCACAAACCCGCCACCGGGGACATGCTCGGCATATACCGGCACCTTCTTGATCAGGCCCATTTCAGCACTCCCTTTTTCCAGGCATACAAAAGACCAAACAACAGAATGAAAATGAATATCACCATCTCGACCAGCGCGTACAAGCCCAGTTGCCCGTAGGCCACAGCCCACGGGAACAGAAAAACCGCCTCGACATCGAAGATCACAAAGATCAGCGCAAAAATATAGTAGCGGTTGTGGAATTTGATCCAGGAACTGCCAATGGGGAGTTCGGCGCACTCGTAATTGACGTTCTTCTCCGGGTAGGGATTATGGGGCCGCAGGATGCGGGCCAGCAAGAAAGTAAACAGCACCATCCCAGCGCCGACAAAGATGAAGATCAAGACCGCCAGGTACTCGGACATCGCACGCTTCCTTAATTCTGAAAATCGGCCTTGTGACCGATTTCACAAATAATGTTGGCGAAAGAAGGGCGCAGCGGCCCATAAGTCAAGCGGTTTTTGCGGGGAATTGCGGAGGACAACGGACTGCTGTCCTCATGTCATCCCCGCGCAGCCGGGCCGGCAAGCCGGTTCTTCGCGCTTCGCGCGCCTACCGTTTCGTCATTCCGGCAAAAGCCAGCCAGTCCTGCAAGTAGGTCAGGTTCCTTGGAACCTGACAGCGGGTAGGAGGGGGCCTCGCGGCCCCTTCTTCCCCCCACACCATCGTACGTACGGTTCCGTATACGGCGGTTCCTGACAAGCATCAACGCAATAACCTCAATGCCTGTCGTCCTAAAAGCGCCCAGCCTTACCTTGCGACTTCCGGCCGCTACTTCCAGCTTCAGGCCCTCTTGCGAGGCATCTGCTCAGAACAGACAGAAAATCGGTACTGTTCAGCATGTCAGGTTCAGCCCTTTGCTCAG
>JAUWMW010000340.1 GCA_030612965.1 bacterium | reverse complement strand
GGACGCCCAGCGCTGCCCAAATGGTGGCGGCCTGTGAGTACGAGATTGAGGTTCGGGTTGATGATGCCTGCCCTTACCGGGACAGTGCTTCGACCAGTTTCACGATTTACTTGTGGAACGACGAGCCGGAGATCACCTGCTCGGATGACGTCGAGATCTACTGGGGTTACACGGCCTCAGGTTCGGCTTCGGCCGTTGATACCATAACGGCGCCGGACCCTGGTCCTGCCCCCCTGCTCTACTCAGTGGCCAGTTTCAATGGCCCCGGAGGCATCCCATCGATCAACTTCGCTCCGGCAACCGGTGTGTGGAGTTGGGACACTGATGAGACAGTACCCTATCTGGGCACTTTTGAGCTCTGTATAGCGGTGACTGATGGCGCGGCCATCGGTTGCGGCGACGGGACCAATCCGAACAACGCCGATACCTGCTGTATTGAGATCGTGGTTCTGCCGACGGCCGACATTGTGATTGAGAAGACTCACAACACCCCACAGGGTCAATATGAGTATGTCTCGATCTTGATCGACTGGGCGCCGACCTTTGAGATGGGCGGTTTTGACTTCCTGATCGCCTATGACCAATCGGCTATCGCCGCCATGAGCGTCACTCCGGGTCAGCTCCTTGAGGACTGCGGCTGGGAATACTTCGAATACCGCTTTGGTCCTTTCGGCAACTGCGGTAACGGCTGTCCTTCCGGCATGTTGCGGATTGTGGCTATTGCCGAATACAACAACGGCGTGAACCACCCGACCTGCTTCGGTCCGCCCGATACCGATCCGTATGAACTGGCTGAAATCATGTTCCTGGTCACCAACGACCGGACTTTTGAGTGCCAGAAAGTGCCGATCTATTTCTTCTGGATCGATTGCGGCGACAACGCCATCTCCAACGTCCTGGGTGACCTGTTGTACCTCGACCGTCGGATTTATACATTCGAGGGCAACCTGATCTGGGATGAAGAAGACGATGTTCTCTTCCCCGAGGATGCACGACTGTGGCCGGGCCCGATGGGCGCTCCTGACTTCTGTCTGGATGCCGATTCGGGCAAGCCGATGCCTCGTCGCATCATCGACTTCTGGAATGGTGGTATTGACATCGTCTGCGCCGACTCGATTGACGCGCGTGGTGATATCAACCTGAACAACGTGATCAACGAAGTGGCCGACGCCGTTCTGTTCACCAACTACTTCGTCTATGGAATCGGTGTCTTCACGGTCAATGTCAACGGTCAGATTGCCGCCACCGACGTCAACGCCGATGGTATCACCCTGAGCGTGGCCGACCTGGTCCACCTGATTCGTGTCATCGTTGGCGACGCCCTTCCTTACTATAAGGTCGGCGCGCCGGTTAAGGTCAACTATGTCCATGCCGACAACGGTCTGATGAGGATTGACGGCGCTCAGATCGGAGCCGCTTTTGTGGTTGCCGAGGGCAACGTCACGCCGGAACTCAAGGCCGACGGTATGGAAATGCGTTATGCTTTCGACGGCATCAACACCCGGATTCTGGTCTACTCGATGGAAGCCAACAGCTTCACCGGTGAGTTCCTGAATCTTGAGGGTAACGTGCTGTCGATCGAGATGGCTACCCGCGAGGGTAACCCGGTCAACGCCAAACTGATCCCGAACGCATTTAGTCTGGCACAAAACTATCCGAACCCGTTCAACCCGACTACTTCAATAGCCTTCAGTCTGCCGGTGGCTTCTGACTATGACCTGACTATTTACAACGTCAGTGGTCAGACCATCGCTACCTTCTCAGGTACTGAGCAGGCCGGCCATGTAGTTCTCGAATGGAATGCTGATGATCTGGCAAGTGGTGTCTACTTCTACCGCCTCGATGCCGGCAGCTTCTCGGATACCAAGAAGATGGTCCTGCTGAAGTAAACTGGACTTTTATCCGGCAGCGTCTCACCGACGTTGCCGGACCTTGTAGGTCAGGAGCCCTGTGCTCCTGACAGC
>JAUWMW010000336.1 GCA_030612965.1 bacterium | reverse complement strand
GGACGCCCAGCGCTGCCCAAATGGTGGCGGCCTGTGAGTACGAGATTGAGGTTCGGGTTGATGATGCCTGCCCTTACCGGGACAGTGCTTCGACCAGTTTCACGATTTACTTGTGGAACGACGAGCCGGAGATCACCTGCTGTGAGGACACACTCATTGGCTGGGGTGATTTGATCGAAGGTACCGTGGAAGCCGTTGATACCATAACGGCGCCGGACCCTGGTCCTGCCCCCCTGCTCTACTCAGTGGCCAGTTTCAATTTCAATGGCCCCGCACCGATTACCCTCAACCCGGCGACTGGCGCGTGGAGTTGGCAGACGGAGTTCGATTCCAGTTACACTGG
This sequence comes from bacterium, assembly GCA_030612965.1. GTDB lineage: Bacteria > Zixibacteria > MSB-5A5 > GN15 > FEB-12 > JAJRTA01. The sequence continues at coordinate 1,666 of JAUWMW010000336.1, read as the reverse complement.
TACCTGGGAACTTTGCATTGCGGTGACCGATGGTGCTGCGATTGGCTGTGGCAACGGGACTAATCCGAACAACGCCGATACCTGCTGTTTCGAGATTACCGTTGTTCCTTTCCTCATTACCATCGAAAAAACCCACAATGCAATACAGGGGCAAGAGGAAACAGTTGACATTTTCATGCTTGACGCTAACTATGTTAACTACAAGATGGGTGGTTTCGACTTCCTGATCCAGTATGATGCTTCCGCTTTGGTTCTGAATACTGTTGATCCGGGTGCCTTTATTTCCAATCCTGATGACCCTAATGCATCCTGTAATTGGGAATACTTCACCTACCGCTTTGGCCCCAATGGTAACTGTGGTCCTAACGCTTGTCCTTCCGGCGTTGTCCGTATCGTATCTATTGCTGATATGAATAACGGCGCTGAACACCCGGACTGCTGGACTAACTTGCCTGGCAAGTCTAACCAGTTGGCGGTTATGCGGTTCCTGGTCACCAATGACAGAACCTTTGAGTGTCAGTATGTACCAATTCGCTGGATTTGGTATGATTGTGGTGATAACACCATTTCGTCCAAGACAGGCGATACGCTGTTCATGTCCCGTTATATTTGGGAGTTTGAGGCGGACTTTGGCGATCCCATGGTTTCCATTCATGATACCACACAGGCGTTCCCGAGTCTATACGGCGCCAACTCGAGTTGTGATGTGAATGGAGGTATCGATAGCTTAGGTAACCCCAAACCCGGACCGATGCGTTTGGTTGACTTTATCAACGGTGGTATCGACATCATCTGTGCCGACTCCATTGACGATCGCGGTGATATCAACCTGAACGGCATTGCCAACGAAGTGGCCGACGCGGTGTTGTTTACCAACTACTTCGTGCACGGTCTAAGCGTATTTAACGTACCGGCCGAAAACGCTCCGCACGGTCAGATTGCCGCCACCGACGTCAACGCCGATGGTATCACTCTGAGCGTAGCCGACCTGGTTTACCTGATTCGTGTCATCGTTGGCGACGCCCTTCCTTACTATAAGGTCGGCGCGCCTGTTAAGGTTAGCTATGTCCATGCCGAGAACGGTCTGATGATGGTTGACGGCGCTCAGATCGGAGCCGCTTTTGTGGTTGCCGAGGGCGACGTCACGCCGGAACTCAAGGCTGACGGTATGGAGATGCGTTACGCTTTCGACGGCATCAATACCCGTATTCTGGTTTACTCACTTGACGCCAACAGCTTCACCGGTGAGTTCCTGAATCTTGAGGGTAACGTGCTGTCGATTGAGATGGCTACCCGCGAGGGTAACCCGGTCAACGCCAAGCTGATTCCGAGCACGTTCAGTCTGGCCCAGAACTATCCGAACCCGTTCAACCCGACTACTTCCATAGCCTTCAGCCTGCCGGTGGCTTCTGACTACAACCTGACTATTTACAACGTCAGCGGTCAGACCATCGCTACCTTCTCAGGTACTGAGCAGGCCGGCCATGTAGTCCTCGAATGGAATGCTGATGATCTGGCAAGTGGCGTCTACTTCTACCGCCTCGATGCCGGCAGCTTCTCGGATACCAAGAAGATGGTCCTGCTGAAGTAAACTGGACTTTTATCCGGCAGCGTCTCACCGACGTTGCCGGACCTTGTAGGTCAGGAGCCCTGTGCTCCTGACAGC
>JAUWMW010000214.1 GCA_030612965.1 bacterium | reverse complement strand
CCTGAAGATTCTGAATGACTCGTCATTTCGTCTTGACCGATCCGGCAGCGGCTCTTTCCGTCTTGACGTGCTCCAGCCGGATAGCACGCTGGAAATCCAACTGGACGATTCTACGTATGTCCTGCCGGTCAGGTACATCTACCTGTGGGAGCTTTCTGGCCGCGTGAGCTATGTCGATAACAACAGTACTATTCAACTCAGCAAGTATGTGATAGTCCTGTAGGTCGAAACCCCTGACCCGAAGGGGTCGCGAAGCGAGGTTTCGACATCTTCAATTCCACCACTCACAAAAGCACTGCCAATACCAATCAAGATGCGTGTGGACATCCGTTAGAAAAAGGACCTACCCAATGAACCCTGAATGTCACCGATCAAGATCGTGCCGGCTTCGTAATCACCATCGATCCTATTATCCGAATACAAGAATACACAAAACGAACCCATTTCCGCTCCGGTTGGGTGGCCGTCTCAAACATTGTTTGGGGCCGATTGTCCGCGTGGTTCATGACCAAACGAGTTTTCTTCTTCTTGTAGGGTGGGTTTGTCTTCAAACCCGCCAACAAAGGCGGGTCCGAAGACGGACCCACCCTACGAATTTGCAGCATGTCTGAAAAGCCGTGTCTTCACCCCCCCACCTCCCCATATACCTTCTCGGCGTAGCGGTCGGTCATGCCGGCGATGTAGTCGGCAGCGACGATCTCGATGCGTTCACCATCAAGCATCTGCTGAAAGCGTGGCGGCATGAGTGATGGTTCGGCCAGGATGCGATTGAAGATGGTCGTAATTATGTCCCCCGCGCGCTCCGACATCGCGACCAGATGTGGATGCTTGTACAGTCGCTGGCGCAGGAAACTCTTCAACTGTGATACAAACGCTCCTATCTCCTGAGAGTAAGCGCATAGTTTCTCCGGCGCCCGACGGACAGAATCGAGATCAGTGATGCCGAGACGGTCGATACGCAAAGATGTCTCATTGATGACATCGGTCGCCATGCGATTCACCAACTGTCGCACCAGGGCATAGCGCTGGTAATCGGCGGTGGGATCTTCGCCGAGCGGTGGCGTCGGACCGACCAGTCGGCTGTAGAAGTCGCTGTTGATCAGTTGATCGAAACTGAGGATGCTGGCCGAGAGGCCGTCATCGATGTCGTGAGAGTTGTACGCGATTTCATCGGCGATATCGACCAGCGCCGCCTCGAGGGTCGGCTGTTGATCCCTGTCGAATCCCGGCGCAGTGATCGGTGCGCTGGTCTCATGCTTGACGATCCCTTCGCGCACTTCGTACGACAGGTTCAGACCGGGATGTTGGGAGTAACGTTGTTCGAGGATGTCCACCACCCGGAGGGATTGGTGGTTGTGATTAAAACCGCCCTCGTCGGCCAGCAATTCGTTCAGCACATCCTCGCCGGCATGACCGAAAGGGGTGTGCCCAAGGTCATGCACCAGCGCGACGGCCTCGGTGAGGTCTTCATTGAGTCGCAGGTTGCGGGCCAACGTTCGAGCGATCTGCGCCACCTCGATAGTGTGTGTAAGACGGGTGCGAAAATGGTCTTTCTCGTGCGGAATGAAAACCTGCGTCTTGTATTCCAGCCGCCTGAAGGCTGCCGAATGTATGACGCGGTCGCGATCCCGTTGGAACGCTGTGCGTAGTGGATGTTCCTCTATGGGATAAACCCGACCGCGACTGTCACCGGCCAGAGCGGCATACGGCGCCAGCAATTCCTGTTCGCGTTGTTCAATCTCTGCTCGTGTAACCAGCACTCAGGCACCTCTCTCGTCAGTTCGTGGATCCACCGCGCACCAGAGCTAACGCCACCGTATGCGAAACTCCAAGCCGAGGATGATAGGACGCAGCTATAGTTATCAGGTAGCTCTTGTAGTTCAACTCAACACCGCCGCCGTAAACGACCGGCACCGACGTCACACCCCAGAAGAAACTCCCGCGCTGCGACAGACGGATCTTTTGCCCCAGACCGAACTGCGGTTTTTCTGTTTTCTCCAGCGTCAGTCGTCCGGTGACCGAGTATGGTCCCGGCCCGATCAACTCCATATGCAGCGTGGAGACGACGTTGATCTCGGGACTTCCGTCGCTCAGTTGTGGTGTCGTCAGGTTCTCAACCATCAGGGCCGCTTTCAGCCGGTTTGTATTGTAGCCACAACCGGCGCCGGCGGTAACTGCGGTGAGGTTTTCATAGGATCCTCCAAACTCAAGCTGCATGGCCGACAGCGTCACGCCGATTGCTGCCGAATCTATCCGGCAGCCCAAGGCTAATCGTCCTACTTTTTCGGAATAGAGTTCACTACGACCGAACTGAGAGAAACCAAGCGCCACGGTCCAGCGGCCCAACCGACGAGCCGCCACACCATACACCCGATCCAACTCTTTCATGGCGAACTTGCGAGAGTACCCGCTCTCTACTTTGAGCTCGCCAGCCATGATGCCACCAACGGGAACCGACAACAATTCGAGAGCCGACGACTCCGCCAGCATCACTGTGTTGCCCATGCCGTCAGGAAGGTCGGCGTTCGGGTCGAATACACCCCACGCCGCGCTAGGGACCAGGGAAATGACCAGAAATGGAATTAGGGCGTGTCGCATTATCATCGTGCAATCACAATCGGTTTCTTGACCGCTCCGGCCCCTTCGATTTCACAATACAGAATGTAGATGCCGATAGGCAACCGCTTGCCGGCGTCGGAACGACCATCCCACACGTACGTTTCGCGACGGTACGAACCCTGATCGAAATGCCTGACCACCCGACCTTGCCGATCGTATATCTTCAACTCAAACTGCTTCGTATCGGGGCCGTCCAGCGTTATCAGAACGGTGTCTTCGTGACCGTCACCGTCAGGAGAAAGCAGTTCAGGCGTGACGGTCAGTACCAGTCGCTGCGCATCGTCGCCGAACACTACACTGTTGGCTTGTCCGGGTGAGCCGCCGGATTCGCCCGAGCGACCCCAGTCGTTTCGCCGTTCGTACTCTTCACCACGGCACCAGGTGTGGTCGTCATCGAACACGACGTCATAAGCGAAGCGGTCGGCCTCAAGAGAGACCCCATCCACTAATCGAACGGTATCGAAGTCATCGTTGAGCGGCGCCCAACTCGTCGGTTCGATCAGGAGTCCGTCATAGGCTGGGTAGCGCTCGGAGAACGCGGCTGCTGATCGGGCCAGCACTACCCGTTGTCCGGATGCGACCATGACACTTGCGTCGGTAATCAGTGTGACCTGGTTATAGTCGCCAATGCGCCACCCGACCAGATCATGAGGATAGTCAAAGCAATTAATGATCTCGATCCATTCGCCAAGCGCACCCGCGGCCGGTTTCGGTATAAGTTCGCTCAACTGAAACGGTGGAAACTCGGTGGCCGGTGCTGCAAAGATGCGCGTGTTGTTACGCAGACGATCATCCGCCGGCAGGATGGCAACCAGGTCAACATACATGTTGTCGAAGACATACTCGCCGCTGGCCTCAAATGACTCGCCTGGACTCAGTGATGGTATCTCAAACTGATCCAACAAGGGGCCCGGCGTACCGGATGGATTTGTGGCGTAGTGCAGAGACAGTACCGTCTCATCGAATATTCCAAGGCCACGATTGACCAGCGTGAAACTAAGAATGGTCCTGCTGTCATCGCTAGTCGCCGATACATCGTCGAGGGCCAGGTCAGAGCCGACCGACGTAACGGAGTTGACAACACCGGGCGTGGAGCCTTCCCAATCGAGCGACGGCTCGACAGTATTCAACTGCGCCGATACACGCTCCAACGAAACGCCGTCGACACCGGGCTCCGTCCACGTGAGGTCTGAAACCAGGTAACCATCATGGAAAAGTTGTATGGACCCACCCTTGTTCACCAGTGAGAAGGTCGCTTCGATTGGTGTCAAAATGGCTGTCTCGCCCGGTGTGTCCCCCCAGACGCCGGAGCTGTCGCCCCAATAACCTTCGAACGACGCCCCGTCGGTAGACACCAGTTTCCGGCAAATAACCAGAAACTCGTGTGGTTCCAGGAAATATCCGGGGGCAAAGGTGATCGTATCATCGTCGACAATCACCTGGTAACTGTCCATAAGCACAGCCAGGTCGGAGTCAACGTACAGTTCAAACCACTCGAGATTGGTAGCTCGTCCCGGTTCGTTGATCATGGCCTCATTAACCACGACCTCTGCAATCATTGGACTTTCCCCAAAAAATCTGCGATTTTAGCCGATTCTGGTACACATGTTCGTCCCTGATTGACCTTTATCAAATCACCCATCACTGTTGAAGACCGCGCTCAGCCTACACTTGTACGCGCCCAGACGGCTCTATAGCG
>JAUWMW010000047.1 GCA_030612965.1 bacterium | reverse complement strand
CTGTGGCAACCCAAAAGCGATATTCGTTTCCGGGTTGAAGGGGTTGGGGTAGTTGGCGCTAAGGTAGAAGCTGCGCGGGACCAGTCCGTTGTCCGGGTCCATCGCGTTCGGGCTCGCCAGCACCACCCATCCGCTCTGCCACGACGCGCCGTACGGCTCGCCGAAGGTATCGACTATCTCACCGCTAATCGTGATCTCGCCGGAGTCGGTCATGCCGTCCGCTACGCTGAACCTGAGCGTAAACAGGTCGGCGGCATCGGTGGCGTCCACCGGGTTATTGATATCCTCCCAGACAAGATGGATATCCTCACCGACGGCGTTGATTGTGAAGTCCGTGCCGGCGTCGGAGGAAGCGTCCAGATAAGTCAACTCGTGGACCGCGTACGACAAATGCAGCTCGACACCCGACACCTCCCCGGCGCCGACTGCCTCCACTGTAACCTCGACAATGTCACCGGCTAAGGCATCGCGAACATCGCGCACGACAACAGACGCAGCATCGGACGCGCGGTCCGGCTGATCAACCCACTTCACAGCGGCCACGGGGGCCGGCGCCCAGGTGTTGTTGACATCGCCGAAACGGATGCCTACGAAACTGGAGTCGGTCCAGTCATAAGTCAGGCTGCCCGTGATCCATTGGGGAGCGGCAAACCAGTTGGCATCGGAAATGGCGAAACTGGAATCGACGAAGATCCAGTTGCCGCACGGCAGACCTTCCAACTGAGCCAGGTAGCGACGGATTTTGACGACATCAGAGATGCTGACCGAGCCGTCACATGTGACATCGGCGGCCAGGTACTTGTAGGGGGTATCGAACAGTTCAAGGACGGCGAGATGGCGACGAATCTTCACTACGTCGGCGATAGAGACACCGTCGTCGTCGTCCAAACGGTACGGACTTACGACGTAGTCGCCCGATGAGAGACCTCCGAACTCGTAGTAGCCGTTCACGTCGGACATGGTCGTAGCGATAGCACCGCCGGTGAGGTCAACGGTCACGTCGGGCACATGCTTGACCATGTCGTAGTACACGATGTTGCCGGAGATACTGAACTCTTCCACAGGGCATTCACTACACCCCGTGGCCGGATCGGAGGGTTCTCCCTCGCCGCAATCGTTCAGAGCGGTGACGGTATACTCGTAACAGGCGTCGAAACCTATGTAATCCTCGTATGTTGTCGACGTGACAGAGGCAAGGCCGACGCCATCACGATATATCCGGTAGCCGGTGGCTCCCGGCGTGGCTCCCCATCGGAGTCTGATCGTATCGCAAACGGTGGTAGTAGCCTGGAGGAAATTTACTTTGGGCGGCACGCTCAGCGCCGTGCAACAGGCCCGCGGTGAATTACCCGACTCGCCGCAGTTGTTCTCAGCAGTGACGTGATAGCAGTGTTCGTTAGTCCCGGGGCTGTTATCACGCCAACTGGTGCCGGTAGTAGACGAATAAGCTATGTCATCACGGTACACGTGGTACAGCGTAGCCCCAGCCGAGGCCGACCAAGTCAAGTCAATATAACCACAGCCGGGTGTACAGGTTAGCGAGACCGGTGGTTCCGGCGGCGTCAAAGCGGTGCAGCAAGCCCGTGGTGAATCACCCGACTCGCCGCAAACATTAACGGCCGTGACATGGTAGCAACGCTCACCGCTACCGGGACTGTTATCCTGATAGCCGGAGCCAGACACGGTAAGAAGGAAGGACCCATCCCGGTACACCCAGTAGCTGGTGGCGCCGGCCGATGGTGACCAATCGAGGCTGATATACCCGCAACCGGGCGTGCAATAGAGATTACTCAGCGGCGGAGGCACCGTCAGCACCGTACAGCAAGATTGCCCGGTCGCGGTCGACAGACCGCAAACATTGCCGGCGCGCACTGTGTAACACTGCTGCGAGGCTCCGGGGCTGTTGTCACGGTAACTAGTTTCCGCTATGGTTGCCAGTAGCGTACCGCCTCGGTAGATTCGATACGACGTCGCCCCTGAAGACGCGTTCCAACTTAGATCAATGTACCCACATCCGGCTGTACACGAGAATCCGGTCGGAATGGGAGGAATCGCCAGAGCGGTGCAGCAGGACTGGGCCGACTGACCGGAGATATCACAGTCGTTCTGCCCGGCCACACGATAACAGCGTTGCGACGCACCAGGGCTGTTATCTCGATAGCTGGTCCCGGCCACTGTGGTCAACAGGGCGCCGTCGCGGTATATCCTATATGATGTAGCGTTGGCGGCACTATTCCAACTCAGGTCGATATAGCCACAACCGGCGGTACATGTCAGGCCAGTTGGCGTAGCAACCTGAGGACAAGTCACGGTAATCGAATCGGCATCCCATCCATCACTGTCGTTGTTGCCGATGTTATAGTCGGCTACATCGAGTATAATCCCAACAAAGTAATCGCCAGGCGGTACATCTGCCGGAATTGTGGGAAGACTGGAAGTGGCGTTAATCGTGAGCCTAGATTTTGGACCAAAAGTATACGTAAACTGCCTGGTCTGGAGGAGCAGGTCGGAGGTTGATATGTTGTCATTCGTTGACAGATAGACCTGCACCGGCACGGTGATGGAAACAGAAACCGACGAGTTATTGTATACGAGATAGCTGAACGAGGTGAGCTGGTTCCCTGCCGTAACTGCGGATGGCCCTGCGTGTACGTAGAGGGGAACCAGATCGAACGCAGATGGAGTGGCGGTGGCGATGATACTCTGGATCGAGGAGAACTTGGCGGATGTGATTCTGGTGCATCCCGTGTGAGCATCAGGCCCATCAGTTCCATGCGAGAGAACCGTATAGACATATCGATTGGATCCATCAATGACATACCCACCGCTTCCGCTCTGACCATGGTAGCCCTGCTTATTGAAGTAAACGCGCTCGGTGTAAACATCATCGTAAGTCCCGTACCAGTACCACATTTCCTGCCCGTTGTAAGGATCATCGCCCGGATAGCCGGGGTTGTTGAAAGTTGTATTGGTGAAGAAGGAGTTGTCATTATTGTAACCATAGCCGTGCCAACCGGTAATACCACCCAGCGGGCGGGCCAGCCTGATGATTCCCATATCATGGTCCCAAAGCGAGTTGACCGTCCAGCCTGTCCAGGAAGTAAACATTGATGACAAAGCCTCACCGTAGCTTGAGAGGCCCCAGTCGTAGGCCGGTTGTACCCGTATGCTGTCGGCCCAGTCTCCGCCGGCGCCGGAATGAACACAGTGGCCCGCCGTGATAACATGAATGCCATCAATCAAAACGCCCGAACCCTGATATGTGCCGTCATTTACGCCGTCCGAGAAGTACATTATCAGCCGGACATTGACACACCACGGGTAATCCTCGGTGTTGAAGATTCGTGACAGGTCCGTGAAGTTCTTGAGTCCATCTCCTTCCGGATCTTCGGCCTGACCGATACTCCCGCCGCCTGGAACGAAACCACTACTGGACCCGGACGGAGGAAGAAAGTCTTCAATGTCAGCCGCACTGCCTATTCTCTCTTCACGGGTGGCAACGTCAAACATGATCACCCGACCGGGGTCTTTCACAACTCCTATGGGAGGAGCCCATTGGGGAAGCGGTATAGGAGGGATATCTTCCGTGCCGGTCAGATCCCGGCCGCGGAAGTCACGGTCTTCCTCTACCGGCTGATCTTTCAAGGCTTCGTGGTAGCTGGTGCTGTGTGTGTTGACGAATTCATCGACCGTCACGGCGCTACCACGATCTTCTGCGTTCGTGGACGCGGCTGTCATCAGCAGCATCATCAAGACACATGCGACAACAGCGCAGAGACAGCACTGCCTTCCGGGCGCTACTGTCCTGGAGTTGAATCGAACTGAGCTAGCCATGGTCTCTCCCTTCCTAGCTTTAACGTTGCATCGGCTTCATTGCCGGTATAACGGGTTTCATTACTGCCATCAGGACTATCTTTGACAACTGGTTGATTTCGCGGAATGACAAGACAGGTTGTTTCCGGTGTGATCGGTTCAACTCCAAGAGCCAGGGCCGAAACGCAAAGACTCAGCCACACAAGCATCGTAAGCAACGATACCAACACCATAGTTCTGTGTGGCCTACTGAACCGGTGTCGAATGCGAACTGATCCGCATCCATCAGTTAGAGACTTTCGAGAGTCGCAATAGGCCGCAATCGGAGAAGGTATCCAGTCCACCTGCGAATCCTCTCTGCTTTACTCAGAGATCGATCAAGTTCCGCAACAGCCGCTGCACGTTCTGTCCCTGCATCGTTCCGGACGCGTGCCGACGACCCCTGTCTCGGCCTCATGAATCCGGACGCACGCGCCTTCAATAATGTCTCTGATCCATATCAACTCTACGTTGCGTATTGACATCCCAGAGTATTTGTGTCTACATCTACATCTATTTGTTCCGCACAGACGCGCAGACCACATGCGAAAGACTTGACCGAAATGTCACAATACAAGATGATGATGCCTTGCACGTCGGTATGAAAGTGTTAGCTACGTCCCGGCGCCGCGCCGGGGTCACTACGAATCTTCCCACACTGCGTCCTCGCCTCCAAGAACTGCAGCCACAGCGAAAACCAACTGAAACGTTAGATTCCTACATACGATTTCAGCTATGCCCGCGCGGCACCATGATCAGTGCCAACGGCCGAAGCCTCGGATCCAATTTGTCCTGACGTGTGCCCTTAGACACACAAAAGCAGTTTACTCATGCAAGATCAAATGAAGTCTGACTAAACAGCAGACAAATATCCCAAGGATCCCTGTCCCTGTTCACTGCCCGGTTTATGTACTAACATGAAGGTAAAAGGTCTACAATGCGCTGTCAAGCAAAAAAGTGCCGTTTTGGGGCGTTTCTTGGGATTTATAGAGTCGCATGCGATAGACAAATGCACCTGGCGCATCGCATGGTAATCACATCCAGCGCAGACTCTGACGCCATTGTCGCTATAACGGTAGTTCCGCAGAATTCGTGTTCACGACGTCATCCGGGATCAACTGGTCAGTATCTGATCCCATGGGACCACTTTGATGGTGGGCGGTTCGGCGCTATCCCTGATGCTCTGGAAAATCAAACCATCGGAGCCGAGCAACGCCGACAAAGCGGCCGACGACTTCTTGGGAGAAAACTCCGCCATGATTTCCCCATCGGAACTGTTGAATGAACCCGGCCAGATTAACATACGCCCGGTCTTGCGAATGGAGTCCGGGCTGAGTCGCGCGGGCATTGGAGACAAGCGATAGTCCTTCCACCCTGTCATCTTCTTGAGGGCCGGTAGGACGAATATGGCGCAAGTCACAGCGGTCGACAGCGGGTTGCCCGGCAATCCGAACAGGAGTTGGTTCCCGCGTCTCGCAAAATAGACCGGCTTGCCCGGTTTGATACGAATCTTGTGAAAGATCGATTCGAATCCGGCAGCTTCAGCCGCTTCGATCACCAGATCGCGCTCTCCAGCCGAAACGCCGCCGGAGGTCACGATCACCTCGGCGTCACTCGCCATGATCGTCTGCAACTGCTCAACACTGTCATCCACGCCGGTCAACCGCTGCAACGATCGACTCAACGGCCTCACCATGGCCTCAATCGTGTACAGGTTGGAGTTGTACACGGCGCCTGGGCGTAGCACGTCGCCCGGTGGAACCAGTTCATTACCGGTGGTCGCGATAAGCACTGACGGTTTGTTGTACACGGTCACCTCCGACAACCCGATCGAGGCCACCAATCCGATGTCAAGCGGACTCAGCCGATCACCGGCTGTGAACAGCTTCTGCCCAGCCTCGACATCCTCACCCGGTGCGCGAATATAGGTGTAGTTTCCAATCGCCTGACGAAACGTGACCTGCTTATCGTCATAGGTTGTGTCCTCGAATCGCACTACCGCATCGTAGCCGGCCGGCACCGGTGCACCGGTCATTACTTTGACCGCAACCCCTTCTTCGAATGGAGCCACTTTGGCATCACCGGCGAAAAGGGTGTCACGATACGGCAGGACGACGGCACCGGAACCATCGCACTCGGACAGCCAAGCCGCACAGACCGCGAATCCGTCCATGGCCGAATTGCGATACGACACTACATCGATGCCCGACACCACATCCTCGGCCACACAATAGCCGACGGCATCACCGATAGAACGTCCGACGTTAGAAAGGACGGATACACTGTCGAGAATGGTCTGGGTAGCTTCTTTGTAACTGATCATGAGTCAATCAGGTCCTCCTGACAGTCGGTGATGGCGCCGGCAATCAGCTTAAGGGGATGCTTGATGACGGGTAAGATAAACTCCAAGATCTCCTGCACCGCTTTTGGCGAGCCGGGCATATTGATAATGAATGAATGCTCGGCCACACCTGAGACCGCGCGCGAGAACATAGCGTACGGAGACTTGTCGCGACTGAAAGTACGGATAGCTTCATCAAGGCCGGGGGTGGGGCGGTTCAGCAGAGTGCGCGTTACTTCCGGCGTGTTGTCACGGGCAGCACAGCCGGTTCCGCCGGAAGTCAGGATGAGGCTGTATCGGCGGGTGATGAAACTCGTCAGAACCGCACGAATCGCCAACGGTTCATCTGAGACCACAACCGATTCCGTAAGATCGAATTCGGTGCCCTCGAAGGCCGCTTGAATCACGGGCAGACACTGGTCCTCTCTTTGACCTCTGGATGCTCGGTCGGAAATGATAGCAACGCCGACAGTGAAATTCATCTCATCCCCACACTATGGCGTCCCCGACGCGAATGGCACCACCTTTGATCACGCGCACAAATACGCCTTCGCGCGGCATGATGCAGTCGCCGACCACCTCTCGAATATGGCAGCCATTGTGACACTCCTTGCCGATCTGTGTCACTTCCAGCACAATGTGTTCGCCGATCATAAGCTTCCGGCCAATTGAAACGTCCTCAAAGTCGAGCCCCACGGTGGTCAGGTTTTCGGCAAAGACGCCCGGCTTGAGATCGACCAGATTCCCGTCCAGTTTTGAGAACGACTCCAGAGGCAAGAGCGATACCTGACGTTCGGAGCCGGCATGAGCGTCACCATCGATACCGTAGTCTTCCAGTAGTGTGGCCTCGCCGACATTGTGCTTCTGGTCCCCTTTTGTCTCTGAGACTGAGATGCTATGTATCCGTCCGTCTGTAGTCACCCGAACGTCCTCCTGTTTTCTCCAACAATGTCAAGTCCGTGATAACAATGTCTCTTTGCGCCGCTTTTAGCATGTCGTAAACGGTCAGCGCCGCCACACTGCAAGCAGTGAGCGCCTCCATCTCGACGCCGGTTCTGGCCAGGCAGGTCGCCGTGGCCCGGATGGCAACAGAACCGGCAGCTTCATCCAGTTCAAAGGCAATCTCCACGTGGTCGAGTCCCACCGGATGGCACAGTGGGATGAGCTCGGCAGTGCGTTTAGCCGCTTGAATCCCGGCCAGCTTCGCCACCGTGAGGACATCACCTTTGGCGACGCGGTTTTCGGTCACCAATTGGAACGTCTCGGAGTTGAGTCTAACGGTCACCGTTGCCGTGGCGCTCCGCTTGGTGACGCTCTTTAGGCTGACATCAACCATGCGGGCTTTGCCCTTTTCATCGAGGTGAGAGAGTTTGGACATCCTAACCACCCATACTTATGAATGACGGCAGATCTTCCTTCGATTGCGTCGCCCCAGCGCAACCGAGATACTGCTTGGAATTGACTAGTTCGCCAATGGCGGTTTCCGCATCGTCATCGTCTCTTTCCATGAGTTCGAACAAATTGACGGCACGGCTCGAGAAAAGACATCCATAGAGTTGACCGTCGGAAGCCAGACGTAGTCGATCACACTCGGCGCAAAAGGGATGACTGACCGGGTTGATGAAGCCGACGCGGATATTCAGTTCGGGCGACCGGTAGTATCGTGCGGCGCCGGCTGCCTCCGAAGCCACCGGGGTCAGGTCAAAAGGCAAGTGCGATCTTACCGCGTCGCCTGAGACAAACCGATGGTCACAACTCGGCGATGACCGAGTCGGCATGAACTCAATGAATCGAATGTCGACCGACAAACGATCTGCGAACCGCACCAACGCCTCCGCCTCGTGGTCATTGACCCCTCTCATCAAAACACAGTTGAGCTTGACGGTTTCAATCCGCTCGATGGCTGCATTGATGCCCCCTACGACACGATCCAGAGCATCGACGCCGGTGATACTCTTGAAACGATTGCGGTCCTGTGTATCAAGGCTGATGTTGACGCTGTCCAGCCCGGCCTCGGCCAGTTTTCCGGCCAGCTTGTCCAGCAGCAGACCGTTGGTAGTGAGGCCAAGGAGGAGCGCGCTATCGAGACTGCGGGCATACTCAACCAGAGCCGGCAATTTCTTATATAATGTGGGTTCACCGCCGGTGAACCGAACCTTCCCGACACCCAAACGGTACAGTAACTCAAGGGCCTTCTTGAACAACTCGGGGTCACGCTGAGCGACGCCCGGTGGCATTTCACTCTCGGCCGGTCGACAGTAGAAACAGTTGAGGTTGCAGCCGCTCAACAGAGATACCCGCAGATAGTGCAACCTTCGCGGGTCAAACACCGGTTGCCTCCGTGGAGCGGGTAAGATACTGCCGCACTATGAATGTTACCAATCCGTCGATATCGTCGAACGCGAATCGCGGTACCTGCATCTCCGGCAAGGTTGGACCATATAAGGCCACAATGTTGCTGGGAAAATCCGTGTCACCGGCTTCTCGATTTCTCGTCACCAGCAGTTTTGGTCGCATCGCGCTCCGATCGCCCTCGACCAGACATATGTCAAACTGAGTCGCCATAGCGTCCATCAAAAGTTGTCGATGCGCCTCTGTCGAGTCGGCAAACAGAGCCAACTCCGAGTCGCTGACGGCCAGGGTCATTCCGGCGCCAGCCCGACGATGGCGGTGGCTGTCTTTGCCGGGTTGATCGAAAGCGTGATCGTGAGAAGTGTGTTTTACAGTAGCTACATGGTAGCCAAGTTCCACGAGGTTCCTCGCAAGAGCTTCCACAAGCGTGGTCTTGCCGGAGTTCCGACCGCCGACGATACTCAACTCAACCATGCCGGACTCCGATTCCAACCAGATCGCTGGGACAATTGATGTTTCGCCACTTCTCGCTTCCAATGGACAGCAATCGATGCTCAAGACCGGCAATGGCCTCTATCATCCTGAATTGACCGACAGCGGCTCGCCTCTTTAGATGCGGCAGCGCCGACCTGTGATAGATGCCACACAGTGGTTGTGGCAGGTCGGACTCGCGCAGACCCAGATACTGTTCACCACAGTATGATACGCATAGGCGGTCGATAACCTGCGTGTCAAGGTCATACAGATCGGCCGCAGTGATGAAACAGTACTCTTGCGCGCAATCCTCAAGCGCCGCTATCACGCCGGCCAGAGGACCTTGTGCTTGCGGATTGTCCAGAAGAACCTCACAGTCAAGCGACTTGAACTTGTCTAAGCTGCGGACCAACAGAGTCACGGATGCGAAAGCCTCCCGACAGATTCCAAGAGTCCGCGTCACCAATGGTTCACCGCCGCAGTCCATAAACAGTTTGTCTCGTCCCATGCGACGACTCCGGCCGCCGGCCAGAATGTAAGCACTATCAATCGACACCATAAAAAAACCTCCACCGACAGGCAGAGGGATATATCACACCTCACTCCTTTGCCAAGTCGGGCAGGCCGGGCGATTGCTCCCCCGACCGTAGAGTCCCTGGCGACCACGTGGGCCCTCCAGGGTTCGGAGCATATTGTGACTGAGTCTGGTCATAGAAATCCCGAACATCAGTCAGTCTTTTGTCACGCTAAGTTAATCAACATAGGGGCAATCTGGCAAGTCCCAAGATCGGTTTTATTGCCAAAAGCTCAACCTCTCCGCCAACTTGGCGGGTTGTTGAAGAACTCGGGACAAGAGGCAGAAAAACAGTTCCCTTGCGCTGCAAGTCATTCCCCCGCAGGCGGGAATCCATCTGAAGCATCGAGTTACTGGATGCCCGCTTTCGGGACTCTCGGAAAACTACGGGAGGGTTTATCTTTTCTGTGGGCGGCAGACGTCCTCGTCTGCCCCTCGATTACCTTGGATCGTCCTTCAAACGGGCAGACCGGGAGGTCTGCCGCGCACAATATCATGGTTTCTTGGTCGCCTTTGCGGGCATGACAAATCCGGTTGGTTCCAAGCATGATGAAGCTCTTTTTCAACAAGCTGTTAGCCGAGATCCCCCACTGCGCTTTCCACTTCCTCCAGTATCTCGCAGGACTGTACCAGTTTCTGCATACACGTGTGATCCGGGTATAGGGGACGGTCAACATCGAGAAAATCCACATGTCGTCGCACCACTTGGTGCGCTTTACGCACGCCGTCACCAAAGCCATAATCACGGAAATCAAGCGCCTGGGCGGCAGCCATGAATTCGATACCTAACACGCCGCAGGCGTTGTCGAGAATCTGCATGTTCTTGATGGCGGTGTTCATCCCCATGGAGACGAAATCTTCCTGATCGGCCGCGGCAGGAATCGACTGAATCGAGGCTGGTGCAGACAGGATGCGCTGTTCGACAATCAGCGAATCCGCCGTGTACTGGCTGAGCATCAACCCTGAAAACATCCCGGCTCCCTTGGTCAGGAATGCGGGCAAGCCGACACTGAGGGCCGGGTTGTTCAACCGGTTCATGCGACGTTCCGACATAACACTGACCATCGTGATACAGGCGCCGGCCATATCCATCGGCACCGACACCGGCGTGCCCTGAAAATTGGCGCCGGAAAGCTGAATGTCCTCTTCGGGAAAGAAGACCGGATTGTCCCCTACCCCGTTCAGTTCAATCTCTACCTGCGAGCGAGCATAGGCCAACGCATCGTGCGCCGCACCGATCACCTGCGGTGTGGAACGCATAGAATATGCATCCTGTACCTTGCAGGGAACGCGCCCCTCAGCCAGGTCACCACCGGCGACAAGTCTGCCGATGGCCTTAGCGCTCCGCACCGCTCCGACAAAACCGCGAGCCTCGTGTAGCTTCACGGTGTACGGTCGCATGTTGGCCTTGAGTGCTTCCAAAGACATGGCGGCGGCAATCTCGGCCTGCTTGAGCCAACGACCGGCGTCAAAAAGGAATATGGCGCTCATGGCCGTGAGCAGATTGGAGCCATTGATGACTGCCAAACCGTCGCGCGCTTGCAGGCCCGGCACGGGTATACCGGCCTTCTCCATGGCCGCTTTTCCGTCGAGAAGTTCACCCTCGAAATAGGCTTTGCCTTCACCAAGCATCAAAAGGGCAATCTGCGACATCGGCGCCAGATCACCACAAGCCCCCACTGAACCCTTCTGGCACACGAACGGTGTCACCCCCCTGTTCAACATTTCCACCAGCGTGAGGGTGATCTCCGGACGCACCGCCGACTGGCCGTGAGCGTGGACATTGATCCGGGCGGCCATGGCGCCACGCACGAATTCTATCGGGGCCGGATCGCCGATCCCGGCGGCGTGGTTGTAGATCAGGTACTTCTGGAACTGCTTCACCTGGTCGTCGTCAAGCACTACCTCCGAGAACTCACCGATGCCGGTATTGACGCCGTACATAATCTCGCCGGCCTTGATTTTCTTCTCTAACATGGCGCGGCACTGCTTGATCCTTTGCAGGGCTGCGGCGTGAAGCTCCACCTTTTCATCATGCCTGGCTATGGCCACGAGCTTCTCAATCGTGAGGTTTGAACCGTCTATGACTATGGACATTTCTCCTGCTCCAATAAAATCGTTGTTGGGATGGTTTAGAAATTGACAGCGTAGATTTATAGATAAACCGTCTACGTGTCCTGCAAGCCGGAGGCCGAATTCGGTGTGTAACGAGT
>JAUWMW010000043.1 GCA_030612965.1 bacterium | reverse complement strand
TCTGGGTGGATGGAGTTCTTTGCTTTGCCGCCGATGTCGCCGGTACATACAACTTCACCGTCACGGCCACCAACATCTGCGGTAATGATGTCTGTGAACTATCCGTTGTTGTCTCTTATGTCGAACCTCCAGTGGCTTGCTTTGATGCTGCTCCGACTGGAAACCCGCTTGAAGTCGCATTCAATAACTGCTCACAGGGCGAACCGCCGTTGACGTACGCCTGGGACTTTGGTGACGGATTCTCCAGTGCTGAGAGCGATCCCGTACACACCTATGCTGAAGCTGGATCATACGAGGTAACCCTGACCGTTACCGATGATTGCGGAAACCAGAGTATGGTGCCCCACACTGTCGAGGTCGGTGGCGTCACGCCGACTGATCGGTGGATAAACATCTACTGTGGCAATCCTATGCTGGATGGTGTGCCGCTTGCGCCCGGCGACGTTATCCGTGCCTACGATCCTGATAGTATTCTCTGCGGCATGGGAACAGTCGGGGTCGACGGTTCCTACGGCATGATCCTGATCTACGCGGACGATGTTTACACGCCGGGCGTGGATGAAGGCGCTGACCCGGGTGATGTGATCACCTTGACCATCAACGGGGAAGAGGTATTCGCTGATCCTGAGTTGATCTGGACGGAGAACGGCGCGATAATCGAGCTGTGCATGTTCACTCGTGAGACTTGTTTGCTGTTTGATCTCGGTCCGGGCTGGCATCTGATTTCATGGAATGTCGCTTACATCGACAGTGTCGAGAACTGGATAGCCGGTTTCGCCGATAAAGTAGAGGTAATTCTCGGTTTTGATCGCGGCGGTTTGGTTTATGTTCCCTCACTGGCCCCATTCTCAACGCTGCAGGAGGTTGATTACCATTTCGGTTACTGGATCAGGCTCAACGAGGCCGTCAGCTTCGAGGTTTGCGGAGGTCGCATTAGTAGTGACGCCGCAATCAACATCTACCGTGGCTGGAACCTGGTCAGTTACTGGCCCGAGGATATTCTGCCGATTGAGGACGCTCTCAGTTCCATCCTTGACAATGTAATCGTGGTTTACGGGTGGGACGGCGAGGCGCAGGTCTATCTCCCTGGTAGGTTGATGTTCAGCAACCTGACGGAGATGGTTCCCCAGTATGGCTACTGGATCAAGTCGGCCGAGGATGATCTTCTGACCTACCCTGGTTTCATGGCGTCGGCACGCAGTCGGAGCACGTTGCATGCAACTATGGACAATAGGATCACGACCAGCAATGAATGGATGGCTGTGTATGGATCGTCAATCCATCTCGACGGCCAACCGGTCGCTGCAGGCGCGAGGATCGAGTTGTCTACGTTGTCCGGCGTTGTGTGCGGTAGCGGTTCCTACGATGGAGCCAGTCTGAAGTTCACGCCGGTCTATGGTCATGTCGATATCGATGAGGACGCCGGTCAACTCCCGAGGACCGGGGATAGGGTAGCCGTTCGCATCAATGGCGAGCGTGTCTACCCAGACCTCGAGTATCAGGGACACGGCACGTTCTTGCGCCTCAATAACCTGACGCGTGATGCCGGTGGCGTGGTTAACAATCTGCCCGGCGAGTATAGCCTCTCGCAGAACTACCCCAACCCGTTCAATCCGACGACGTCGATCAGCTTCAACCTGCCGGTAGCCGGCCATGTCGAGTTGGCGGTGTACAATCTGCTGGGGCAGAAAGTTGCTACCGTTATCGACGGCACTCTTGCTGCCGGGCAGCACGAAGTGATCTGGAATGGCTCCGATCAAAACGGTGTCGCTGTATCATCGGGTGTTTACTTCTACCGTCTGAAGTCTGCGACTTTCAACCAGACCAGAAAGATGACCTTGATGAAGTGATTACTACGAGACCTTTGTCGGGGGACAGTGCCTGAAGGCCTGTCCCCCTTTCTTATGCTATGTCCGTGCGCTCGCATACGGTACAAGAACTGTTGGCCGGTTGCACCAGAAACGCATTGTCCTCGGTCTGTACGCTGCTTATCTTAGCGGTTAGCCGTACTGCCATTGGGATTGTGCGGCGCCTTGGACAACCGCAATGCAACAGAAGACCGGTACAACAACTTCGTTGGGAATCTCCAGGCTAAAAATGTGCCTTGGTGTGGGCTCTGATGCCGCAATCAGTGTGGTTCATCGGTTTGCGTTCGGCGTGATTGTCGTTGCAGCGATTGCAGTTGCCTGTTCGCAGGCGCCACCGGAGGAATCACCGGTTCGCCTCCTCGAAATCTGCTCAGGCCACGATAGAACGCAACTGTCGCATCTAATTGACTCACAGCATGCGCTCGTTCGAAGGCAGTTGGACAGTCTGTTGGTTACATTCATCACCGCCCGAACGGAGCCGGACTCTGTCGGGTCGGACTCACTGTCAGCGGCACTCTCGTGGCTCTGTGAAGTGTATCGGCAAACGTCAGACCAAGAAGACAAGCAGCGAAGGTTGACCCTGTATCAACAGTGGACATCGGCTCAGGTGCAACTCAAGGGTACGCTGGACTCCACTTTCAGGATAGTGCTTGCCAACTTCAAGGCTCCTCAGAGTTCTGCAGAGAGGTTGCACGATTCTGAGTTTGTCGATATTCTGCAGCACTTGCGTGCGGAGTACCATGCCCTCGGCGACTCCTTTCACATGGCGTCGGTGATCTATCAGATTGCGGACTTCTATTGGAGGGATGGGACTATTGATTCGGCGATGGAGCACCTCAGACTTTGCCGGTCGGTGTGTACACAGACCGGTCAGACAGAACTCGGCAGTGACTGTTACCTTCTCCTTGGTAAGTTGTATCGGGTCCACCAGGCCGACTACTTGAACTCGGAGAGATCTCTGCAAGCGGCTGTCGAAGGATACCGAGCAGTGGGACGTACCGACGGTGTGGCTTATGGCTGGATGCATCGCGCCAACAATTTCGTGCACCTCTTTCAGTCGCAGCGAGCCATCACCGGATTCCGACTGGCTCGAGATGAGTTTGCCCGGCTTGGACTCGAACACCCCCAATCATACTGCACTTATTCGCTTGCTGAATCCTACTATGACCTTGGGGAACTGGACAGCGCCTGGTGCTATGCCGACTCGTCGTTGCACGAGCGGCGCAGTCTGGCGGCGAGGTATCCCAGGTATCTACATAATGTCGGCTATACTCTCAGCCTTCAGGGCTTGATCCTCCATGCCGGGGCCGATTACGAGGAAGCGGGGGAGAGTTATGCACTCGCCGGTGAGGTCTTTCAGTCTGCGGGCGATGACGACGGCGTGTCGCTGAATAACATCCGGTGGGCCGCGCTGCATCTTGAACAGGGTGATTATTCACAGGCGCGGGAGCGCTATGAGTGGGTCCTTCAGAATAGTGCGGAGTTTGAAGCCAATTTGATCGCTCTTCTTGGTCTGGCGGTCTGCGATCGAAACGAAGGGAACAACGACGGCGCCGTCGATAAAATGCATCGCTATATCGACCGACTGGAGATTAGCAGAAGCAGTTTGCCCATTCCCGAGATTAAGTCGGGGATGTTATCAGATAAAATCGGCGGATACCACCTGTTGGCCGATATCTTCATCGAGCGCCATCAACAGACTTCCGACCCGGTTTGGCTGGACTCGGCGTTTTACTATCTGGAGCGAAGCAAGTCACGAACTCTCCTGGAAATGCTCGGCGATAAATCAACCACACTTCATTGCGAGGAAATAGAACAGCTCGTCGACCGGATATCAAACTGCGACAACTCGCTGCTGCTCGGTCAGGGCGACAGCGCTTGGCTCGCCATTGAGTTGGTAGCTCTCGAAGACTCGCTCCACCGACTGCGATTAGCTGATGCCGAACCATCACCCTCCGGTCGTGGCGTTGGCGCCCCTCGGGTACTCAAGCTTGAGCAGATCAGTGAGTGGCTGAATGACGAGGACCTCCTACTCGAATACATGATCTCCGATATCGGATTGTACGTGTTCGTCATCACCCGTGAATCGATCTCGATACAGGCGCTTGAGATCAACAAGGAGCGTCTGGAGGATGAGGTGGCAGGTTTTCTGCGGCTCTTAACCCGGAGACCCGCACCGGGACATCCATCCGACAGGTGGAAACAGATTGGCAAGGCCCTGTGGTCAGGACTCGCTCCCAACGATTCTCTCATACCGTCAGGCAAGAACCATCTGATTATCGTTGCCGACGGTATACTGCATCACCTGCCATTCGGAGCTTTGGTGGATAGCAGCGGGCACTGTCTTGTCGAAAAGTATGATTTGTCATACGCGCCATCGGCGGCCATTCTCGGTCTACTGACGCAGAGAAGGCGTCCGTGTTCATCCCACGGTCTGGTGGTTGCCTTCGGTGATCCGGCCTTCTTTGGCAGCATAGATTCTCTACCGCACTCGCGACGGGAAGTGATTAGATTAGAGGCACTGTTCGGCACGCCATCGGTTCGCACCTATCTGGGTTGCGAAGCTGACGAGTCTAATTTCAAGCAGCAATCTTATGATGACGTTGACTACCTCCATATTGCCACTCATGGGATCGCCGACGAACGTAGACCGGAAAGGTCGGCTCTCTGGCTGGCAGCTGAGCACGAAGACCAGCCGCCCGACCTTCTGCAAGCTTCCGAGATCGCCGGTATGTATATCCCGGTGGATTTGGTTTTCCTCTCCAGTTGTCGGTCCGGTTCCGGGCTGCGCTATCCGGGCGAGGGCGTATTGAGTCTGGCTCAGCCCTTCCTGGTGGCTGGAAGTAACTGAGTGATTGTGAGCTATTGGAACGTCGATGATCGCTGCGCCGTGGAGTTGGTGGGAGAGTTCTATGCACGGCTTCATCAGGGATACGCCAAATCGAGGGCGCTGGCGACAGCCCAGCGCACCCTGCTGCGCGGTGAGCGCGAACTCTTTCAACACCCATACTTCTGGGCGCCATTTGTCCTGACCGGTCTCAGCGACTGAGCGGTCAATTGGAGTTGATTGCAGATTTGGCCGGATATGCCCTAAGGGGCCATGGCCGGATTGATTGTCACTTTGACCGGCGGCTTCTACGGATGGACGCGGCAGGTGTGGCCCGTTGGAGGTTGGGACATCATGCAATCGCGAGTTCACGTATAGTCGGCGCACGAGGACTCACGCCGATCAGGGCAAGAAGATCGCCGCGCTTAGCTCGCAATGACAAAAACTCCACTCTGTCAACGGCCTGCTATACGCCGCTGAAGTGTACATCCTTGAAGTACATACTGGGACGACGCCATGCTGAGTACACATACTCGTCATTGCCGACCATCACCAGTCGGTTCCACAACTCCGACAGGTTACCGGAGATGTTCATCTCGTTAACCGGTTTGACCGCCCGGCCATTCTCGATTAGAACGCCCATAATCCCGTACGAGAAATCGCCGGTGGTAGAGTTCGAATTGCCGCCGATGAACGTAGTCACCAGAATGCCGCGCTGCACGCCTTCAATCATCTCACCAAGCGACTTATCACCCTTGTCGAAAACGAGGTTAGTAGTCGAGCCGCTGGTTGGCTCCATCCCGAGTTTCTTGCCGTAGTAAGTATTGATGTAGAACGATTTCAGAACGCCCTTGTCGATCATAACCCGGCGTTCTGTCGACATACCTTCACCGTCGAACAACCGTGAACCCAGCCCGAAATCGATGAAGGGATCGTCGATAATAGTCAGTTCGTCCGATCCGATTTTCTGACCGAGCTTGTCGTCGAGAAAGGAACTCTTCTGTTGCAGGGAACGTCCGTTCATAGGGCCGATCAACCCCCCGAGCAGCCGACTAGCGGCTCGATTCTCGACGAGCATATCATATCGGCCCGACTCCAGCTTGGTCTGACCAATCTTGCGCAGGGCTCGTTGAACCGCCAGCTTTCCGACAACGTCGGCGGCGGGCAGGTTCTTGCGGAAACGCACGGTGCGCCAGTCCCAATCTTCAGGGCGTCTGCCGGAGTCATCACGCACCGTTGCCTCAGCGCCGATTGAGAATGAAGTCCCCTTCCGGTCTCCTTCAAATCCGTTACTATGGACTTTGACCGTCTCATAAAATGAGTCGGAGAAACCGGAGGTGCAGGAGATGATGCGTTCGCTTTCGGCCAGGGCGGCGTCCTCGATTCTGCGTGCAATGGCTACTCGTTCGTCCGAGGTGAGACTATCGTAGGCCGGGTCAAATATGTGCAGATCGAGTGACTCTCTTCCCTCGTAGTACTTGGGGTCCGGCAACGTTCGATACGGGTCCTCGTTGAGATACCTGGTCATGGCTACCGCCTCGGTGACAAACGATTCCAGGCCTTCCCGCCGAATATCATTGGTCGAGTGAGTGGTATAACGGTTACCGGCGTAAACCGAAAGACTCAGCGAGTTCTGGGTTGACTCCTTCAGCGTCTCCACCTGCCGCTCGCGACATCCGATCTCGATATTACGGCTGCGTGCGATATTTACAGCCACATCGTCGGCTCCGGCCTTCTTAGCCCGGGCCACCACCCATCTGGCCAACTCATATGTTTCTGATTTATTCATCTTCAATACTTTCTTTGTTTCTCTTGCTTGTCCCGAGACTCAAGGAGCGTTGCGCCGTCTCACGAGGAGACACCGCCGACTGTAATCGACGACACCTTGATCGTCGGCAATCCGAACGATACCGGCACCCACTGACCATTCTTGCCGCAAGTTCCGCCGCCCTCCATCAACTCCAGGTTATCGGCGACCATCACCACTTTGGTCAGCACGTCGGGTCCGTTGCCGATAATGTTGACATCTTTGATTGGACGCGTCTTCTTGCCGTTCTCGATCAGGTAGCCGGACTTGAGGTAAAAAGTAAAGTCACCGGCGCCGATATGTACTTCTCCATTGGTAAAGGACTCAGCATAGATGCCCTTCTTGACACTTTGGATAATCTCATCGTGCTTATGGGGACCGGGGAGCATGTAAGTGTTACACATCCGCGGCATTGGTTGGTGACGGAATGACTGTCGTCGACCGTTGCCGGTTGGATTGACGCCGTAATGCTTCGCGCTGATAATATCGTGCAGGTAGCTTTCGAGAATGCCGTTGCGAACCAGGTATGTTTTCTCTGATTGGTTACCTTCATCGTCGATGTTGATCGAACCACGCATATTCGGATTGGTGCCGTCATCAACGATCGAAACAAAACTCTCAGCTACCGGCTTGCCGATCTTGTCGGAGAAGATAGAGGTTTCTTTGCGGTTGAAGTCGGCTTCCATGCCATGACCGATGGCCTCGTGCAACAGGATACCGGAATAAGCGGGAGCGAGCACAACCTCCATTTCGCCGCCCTCAGGCTTTACCGCCTCGAACAACTCCACCGTGCGCCGAACAGCTGTCGAGGCCAAAAGGTCAATCTTCTCCGGACTGAAGTAGTCCATCCCATGCCGACCACCGAGATTGTATCCGTTCTCCTCGCGCCGCCCGTTCTGTTCGGCCGTACAACTCACAAAGACCCGAGTCATCGGCTGGTAGTCGCAAGCTATTCGGCCATCAGAGGAAGCCACAATCATGTAGCTGGTGCTGTCGGTGAACCAAACCTGGGACTTCACGATGCGCTTGTCGGTAGCAAAGACCTTCTCGTTCAAGCTCTTTAAGTGTGGTATCTTCCGGTTGATTCCCACTTCCTCCCAGGAGATGTTAATAGGGTAGTAGTTCGGCACATCGCTGGTCACCAACTTTTGCGGCGCCGCCGTCTGACTCCGGCTGGCGATATTGGCCGCTGTCCGGGCTGCAAGCTTCATGGCCTTGGGCGTAAGCTCCTCGGTGAAGGAATAACCGATCCGGTCCCCCTCAATCACTCTAATGCCGACGCCCAAATCTACGTTAGTGTAGGCCCGGCTTACCAGGTGGTCTTCCAGGGCCACCGTGTTGCTAATGGCGTGTTGAAAGAAAAGATCGCAATAGTCGCCGCCGTGAGCCAGGGCTGCCGACATCACATCCCGGATTTCGACCTCGCTGACGGCAAAATGTTTCAGGTACTCCTCTAAGTTACCTGAGGCGGGTAGCGGCGCTGCGAATGCCGCTAGCGGGTTACCCTTGAAGATCATGGGGACCCCGGCCACCACCAGTCCCATGGCGCCGGCTTTCACAAAATCTCTTCTGGTTATCTGGGCCATAAGGCGCTCCTCCATTATATTTAGCGGAAAACTGATCGGGGAAAATGGGCATACGAATCCGTCGCATACTAAGCTCTACGGGAATGTTGGGCGATGGTTCCATCGTTATGCGAACTTCGGGACAGTGAATGCGGAGCCGTGAGTCGAACCGGCTCAACTCTACGTTAGTCATTATGAGAGTCTTCAGTGCTCGTGTCAACCTTAATCCTGATTCGGGCGCGGCTGGATTGCTATGGGTAAGAGGCTGTTCTTTATGCCAACAGACTACGGCAACCCGATTATTCCACCATCTGTGAAAAGTCTGGGGCTGATTTGTCGATAAACTGACTATGCCTGTTGCAGGCTGGCAGTCGATACTGGGAACCAGAGGCAGGATCAGTCGCTTATATATAGAAATCAGAGTTCCCAATCGAGGAGAATGCAAATGCGATTCGACAACATTGCCGATACTGTCGGCCGAACACCCCTGGTCAGGATTAACCGACTCACTTTGCCTCGCTCGGCCATGCTATATGCCAAGTTGGAAAGTTTTAATCCCGGCGGTTCAGTTAAAGACAGGATTGGGGTGTCTATGATTGAGGCGGCCGAAAAAGATGGTCGCCTGAGGCCGGGCTTGACCATCGTCGAATCGACTTCCGGAAACACCGGTATTGCGCTGGCTATGGTTGCCGCCGCCAAAGGCTACCGTTGCGTGTTCACCATGCCCGAGACCATGAGCGTGGAACGTCGCGCCATACTCAAAATGTTCGGCGCTGAGATCATCCTTACGCCGGGTTCGGAGGGGATGAAAGGAGCCATGGCCAAAGCAAACGAATTGGCTGGCCGGGCTGGATACTTCCAGCCGCAACAGTTCAGCAACCTGGCCAACCCGGAGGTTCATCGCCTCACTACAGCCCCGGAGATCATCAACGACCTGGACGATTTGCATCTTGATGCTCTGGTGATAGGGGTCGGGACCGGCGGGACTATTACCGGCGCCGGCACGGTTCTCAAAGACAAATACGGTTGCCGGGTTGTTGCTGTGGAACCGGACGCTTCGCCGGTGCTTTCCGGCGGGGATCCCGGTTCGCACCCGATTCAGGGCATTGGCGCCGGGTTTGTGCCCGACAACTACGATGTCGGTGTTGTCGACGATATCATCAGGGTCAGGAACGAAGATGCCCTTGAAACCTCGCGGCGTCTGGCCGCCCGGGAGGGGATGCTGGTCGGCATATCATCCGGTGCGATTGTCTGGGCCGCTTTGCAGGTCGCAGCCGAACTGGGCGAAGGCAAAACGGTGGTCACTATTGTTCCCGACACCGGAGAACGTTATCTTTCTACGGCCCTGTTTGAACACTTGGAGTAGAGACTGCGCAACCTGATATTATCGAAAGGCCGTTATTGAGCTATGCGAGCAGTCATTGAAGATATAAGAGCGATCTATCGCAACGATCCGGCCGTCAGAAACATTGAGTTTCTGCTCTATCCCGGTTTTCAAGCGATATTCTTTCATCGGTTTATTCATTTCTTGTGGAACCTGAAGGTGCCGTTCATCCCTCGACTGCTCTCGCAGATTTCACGGTTCTTCACCGGGCTGGAGATACACCCGGGGGCGACCATCGGCCGGGGGTTCTTTGTCGATCATGGCGCCGGAGTTGTGATCGGTGAAACGACGATTATCGGGGATAATTGCGTGCTGTTTCATAATGTCACCCTGGGCGGAACCGGCAAACATCAGGGCAAACGCCATCCCTCGTTGGGGAATGATGTATTTGTCGGTACCGGCGCAACCCTCTTAGGACCGATTAAAGTTGGCGACAACGTCAAGATTGGCGCCAACACTTTTGTCGTAATGCGTGACATCCCTTCCGATTGTTCGGTCGTCGGCACTCCGGCGCGGATTATCAAGCGCAACGGCATTTCCTGCGACGAGGAACCTCCCAAGACTATCGACCGCTTGGTACACGAGGGAAGTTTCGGCTGACCCGTGCGGTCGTTTCTGATCACTTCAAGAGCCACAAAAGCGTTGATTTCGTGGGTCATTGCAGCCATATTGCTATCGTCGGGGCATGGGCGTGACACCGTCCGGTCCCGATTGTATTCGTGTCCCGATCAGAAGGTGGAGTGAGAGTGATTCGAATCGGTAGGTATTCCGAAGGTGACTGGGGGGACGGTGCGGAACTACGCGCTATTAGAGATAAGTTTAGCAACTTTCGCCGTCTGCTGGACCGTAACCACCAGGCTCTCGAAATTCTGGGCGATATGGAGGAAAAGTCACAGGGGGAGTACCTCTTTGATCTCAACTTCATACGATCGCGCCTGGTCGATCTGCGGGCCAACGTAAGCGAGATCATTCGTTGTCTGGTAACGCTGGGAGGGGACCACTATCAGGCTTTGCAGGAGCGCTTCACCCTGATCGATGATCAGATCGAACTCGTTTTTCCAAGCAATCGTCCCATTCGAGAAGACGCGTACTGCCGCCGGTTCGACACTCTGAGTCGGATGAACTCATATAGCGTCGGAAGCAAGAACGCGCAACTGGGTGAGATGATCTCCAAGCTCGGGCTTCCGGTGCCGGAAGGGTTTGCCATCACTGCCTGGGCGTACAAACGATTTATTGACGGCAACGACCTGCAAAACCGGATCAGCGAACGGATCGATTCCATCGACATTCGTAGTTTCCGAGACTTGGTTCGAGTGAGCGGAGAGATAGTCGATCTGATAAAAGCGTCCACCGTCCCCGGCGACCTGGCCGAGGCTATTCTGGAACACGCGCGTGGACTGACGACGAAGGCCCGGGAGGCACGCTTCTCGCTTCGGTCCAGCGCTATCGGTGAAGATACGCTGTTCAGTTTCGCCGGCCAGTACGCTTCATACCTGAATGTTCGGTCGGACCAATTGGTGCGACGATATCGTGAAGTGTTGGCCGGCAAATTTACGCCGCAAGCGATCTATTATTTTCTGAGCCACTCCCTTTCCGAATCGGAGTTGGCTATGAGCGTCGGTTGTGTGGCTATGGTGGATGCCGCCGCCGCCGGAGTGGTGTACAGCCGCAACCCGGTCAACCCGGTCGACGATCATGTTCTGGTAAATGCTGTTTGGGGCCTCGGCAAGCTTCTGGTTGACGGCACACTCACCCCCGATAATTTCCGCGTTTCGAGACGCGGAAAACTGATCGAAGCTCAGATCGCCGACAAGCCGGTTCATCTGGTCATGGATACCCACGGCGGGACTGTCAGCCGGCCGGTGTCGCCAAAGCTGCGACAGAAACCCTCGCTCACCAATAAACAACTTCGTAACCTTGCTCGTTACGCTGTACTTTTGGAGGACCACTACGCCTGTCCCCAGGATATCGAATGGGTGGTTGATCAAAAAGGCAAGCTGCTGTTGCTTCAGACTCGCCCGCTCCAGGTGCAGACGATTCAAACCGGTACACCGCTGCCGGATTTGTCCGGCGCCGGAGTCATGGTTTCGGGGGGAAACACCGTCTGTCATGGCGCCGGTTGCGGTCGGATTCACCATGTGACGTCGGTGGAGGATTTGCCGTCGGTACCGGAAGGCTCCGTGCTGGTAGCGCCCAATCCGTTTCCCGGGTTGGTGACGGTGATGAATAAGGTCAGTGCTCTGGTTACTCGCGTCGGCGGCGTCGCTAGCCACATGGCCACGATAGCCCGTGAGTATCGGGTGCCGACCCTGACCGGTGTGCCCGACGCTCTGGACCTGCCGGCCGGAGAGATCGCCACCGTCGATGCCACCGGGGCCGTTGTATATCACGGTCGCCTGGACGAACTGCTTCAGGCCCGTCACCCGGAATATAACCTGAGTGATGAGGAGAGCATCTTCGACATCCTCGGGCGGGTACTCGATTTGGTTTCGCCTCTCAGGTTGCTGCATCCCGAGGACGATGATTTTCAGGTCGAGAACTGTGTGACGCTACACGACATTACTCGCTACGCGCATCAGAAGGCGACCGAGGAGATGTTCTATCGGGCCACTGATATCGCCGACAAAGAGCGTATAGGGCTGCGCTTGAAAACGGACGTGCCGGTGACAGTCGGTCTGGTCTATCTGGATCGTGGCCGCCGGGCATCCGGCCGTCGGGGCTGGGTCAAAGAGGAGGACATCGGTTCGGTACCGATGCGAGCCTTCTGGAACGGTGTCAAACAAGAGGGCTGGCCGCAGTCGGGGGGGGACGAGCACGCGCTCAAGTTAACCATGAAGGATCGTGGCGCCCTGCCATTTTCCGAGAATTCGTTCGCCGCTCTCAGTGAGGAATATATGATCCTCAGTTTGCGCTTTGGCTACCATTTTGCAACCGTGGAGGCGCTGTGTTCAGATAACATCAATAAGAACTATATCAACCTCCAATTCAGTCATGGTGGCTCTACTTTCGACCGTCGGGCCCGCCGCGTGAGACTCATGACGACAATACTCAGGGAGATGGAGTTTGAGTGCCGCACCAAGGGGGACTTTCTGGAAGCTACCGTCTCCTACAAGGATGCTGAGGCTATGGTCAGCAAGCTGACCCGC
>JAUWMW010000359.1 GCA_030612965.1 bacterium | reverse complement strand
TCATAATCTACCTCGATTCATGTTTTTGGACGTTCGTCATTCCACAATGCGCCATTATCTATGGTTTCGTCAAAGAGAGGGCGGTTCTTTAGGGGTCAGTCCGAATCGCTGTTTTCGCCGTATTGCGAGCAATAGTCGACCATCATGGTCGCTGTAAATCCTTGACAGATAACAAAAACTGCCCTATCTTGCGAGTAGATGGAACGTTGATAATACTGTCGTTTTACCTCCACGTTGAGGGCGAGTGGTAAAGTCCCGTTGTACGGCATCACCCACCCGGGACGTTCGAGCGATTGCAAAGGACCGATATTAGTGTCCACTGGCTTTGACATTACTAATCCATTTACTATTACGAGGACAGAGAGATGAGGAAAACCCAGCAAATCGGTAACACAGTTTTGTGTGTTCTGGCGGTGTGTGCACTGCTACTGATGGGCCCACTTAGTGCCCAAGCAAACCAAGTGACTACTGAGTACGACTTTGAACGGCCTGATATGGAGACAGTCAGGCTGAGCGGTGAGGTTTTCGATCGCATCGTGATGCCGGGGACGCCCAATGCCGGTCGTACCGGCCAACCGGCTCTACCGGCGAGCGGGGCGGATATACTGATTCCGTACGGCCACGAAGTTGTGAGCATCGAGATCGAGACCGGTGAGAAGGTTCTCATCGGCAGCGGCTATAATATCGAGCCGAATCTGGAGCCGATTCCGCTGTCGTCGCCTCCGGGCACGGTTGTTTATCCGGAGCCGGATGCTACGATATATCACTCGGACTTCCCCTTTCCCGAAGGCAATTTCGAGCAGGTGGGTGTCTACGGATTTCGAGGTTTTCAAATCCTCACCCTGAGACTACAGCCGGTGCAGTACTTACCTCTGTCCGGCGAGCTTTATTACTACCCGCAACTTAAAGTGATCGTTCATACCGAAGATGTCGGTCGCTCCTCGGCGCTCCTGCGCGGCCTGGAAGTGGACGAGCAGGAGGTGACGCAAAGGGTCGACAATCCAGAAACGGTCAACAGTTACTGGATGGCGATGTCTCGCGGGGACCGCAGTTACGACCTGCTGATTATCACTACTCCGGCGCTGGCGGCATCGTTCCAGCCGTTGAAGGACTACCACGACACGACCGGCATTCTGACCGAGATTCACACTACCGACGACGTCGGCAGCAGCAGCCCCGACGATGTTCGCGACTATATCAGAGACAAGTATCTCACCGACGGCATCCAGTATGTGATAATCGGCGCTGATGACGATATCATCCCGGCCAAGGACCTCTACGTAGTCACCAGCGTCGGCGGCTACACCGAGTACAATATGCCCGGCGACATCTACTTCGCCTGCCTGGACGGCACCTACAACTACGACGGCGACAGCCGCTGGGGTGAACCGAATGACGGTGATGGGGGTGGTGATGTCGACCTGGTAGCGGAGGTCTATGTCGGCCGCGCGGCGGCAGGGAACAGTACCGAGGTCGATCGCTTTGTCACCAAGACTTTGTGGTATCTGGCCGGACAGCACTCGACGCCGCAGAATGTACAGATGGTCGGGGAGCATCTCGGTTTCGGCGGACCATCGGAATACGCTGCTGAGACCCTTGATGAACTAATCGACGGCGCCGACACGCATGGTTACACCACTGTGGG
>JAUWMW010000120.1 GCA_030612965.1 bacterium | reverse complement strand
GTCGACTAAGATATCGACGTACTGATCCGGGTTCGCTGCCTGATCTTCACAACGCAACGTTCGGCCCAAAGCATTGAAATCAATCAAGAGTTGTTCGCGTTCCAACTTGAGTTCTACGGCCAAAGCACGGGCTCGCTGGAGGTACTGAGAATCATCGGATATCCTGGTAATCACCAGTAGTGCTTCCAACTCCGTTGTTTTCTCTTTGACCGCCGCTCGCCGCTGCATGGTTGCTACCGCAATACGCATGGCGTCGTCGCTGTCACCGATTCGCCGGCGCAGATCGGCCAGACTTATCTCCAGTTGAGCACGTCCCGGATGGTCTTCTACTTCGTCGTAGGCAACGGCTGCTTCATGATAAAGCGCTTCGGCTTCACTGAACCGCCCTAGTCGTTTGAGAGTTTTTGCCATACCGGCCTTGAACGCCGCCAAATGGGGGCGATCACCCAACTCAACCGCCAGCGCCTTGCCTTCCGTGAGGTACTGGATTGATCGTTTCAACTGTCCGGTAGAAGCCGTGATGGTTGTCAGGTTCTCCAGGTTGAAAAGAATCTCTTTCTGCGTGCCGAGGCGACGGTTGATTACAAGTGAGCGCTCGAGGCACTCGAAGGCTTCGGACGATTCGCCGCGCAGATGATGGGCGTAGCCGAGATTATTGAGAATGCGAGCTTCTTCAAGCTGGTTAGCTACCTCTCGACAGATATCGATTGACAGACGATACAGACGCACTGTCCGCTGCAGATTTCCCAAGATGGCGAAGATTGAGCCGATGTTGCTCAAGGTAGAGGCGACGTCGTCCATCGACCCGAGTCGTCGTTGAATCCTCAGCGCCCGGCGGTAACTTCTCAAAGCCGCCGGGTAGTCCGATCCGACCCAGTGGATGTTGCCGAGGTTATTGAGGGTATGTGAAAGCTCCAACTCGTCTCCGAGCTCGCTGTAGATGCGTTGAGCAGTTTCCAACGCCGCCAGACCGGCGAGGTGGTCCTGCTTTATCTTATGCAGATCGCCGAGGTCCTTGTATGTTTCAGCCAGCAGCTTGTCGGCCGGACGATCATGATACTGCTCAATGATGACGTTGTATGTGACCAAGGCCGCCTCGGTCGCGCCGGTCTCTTTGAGTATGTCGCCTCGGATCATCAGTAGTTGGCGAACATCGAAGGTCTTCCCGATCATCTCAGCATAGCTGATGACACTGTTCAAGAGGTTGAGAGCTGTCTCGTTGTCGTGGTTTTTGTTCAGCGTGACGGCGGCTTGATAGGCGCAGCGTTCGCAGGCAACAAGATCACCAGCCTGCATATAGAGCCGTGTGGCCAACTCCGACCATTCGCGCTTCTCGGCTCTGGGCGCCGCTTTTGCAGACAAAGCTCTAACAGTCGACGGTTTTAGCAGCGGCCGGATGAGTTCAGTCAGTGCCCCGGACCCAGTTGGAGCCTCGTTGCTGCCGAACAGTTCGAGAGCGGTGTCGGGTGACGGTTGTCCTGCTATGGAGGTCTGAATTATCCGGCGCCGTTCGCGGAAGGATGCGTCCCCGAAGAGACCAAGTGTCTCGCGACGAGAACGTGACGGCCAGTAGATATCTCTGGTGAAGACGAATCTGCCCTGGTCAAACACCAGGTTGCCTTTGAGAAAGTTCGCTGTCAGAACGGCCCGGAGTTGTTTCGAATCAGAGTCGGTCAGGAGGTCAAGCCACTGGCGTTGCCGCAGATCAAGGTTCAGCGCGGCCCTGATGTTATCGAGATAGGAATCCTGTGGATCAACCAGGTGCTTTGGTTGCAGCGCCCGCTCAAACGGATAGGTAGCCCCGATGTCCCGCAGACGCTGGCATACTTCCCATCCATCGGCGGGGCGATTCTGAGGGTTCTTTTCCAACAGGGCGGCCACTACTTCCCATACGGCTGGACTCAGGTCATCGCGATAATGGTCCAGCGGTGTTGGGTCTGTCTCGCTAACGCGACTGTTGATACGTACCGGATCGGCGTCATCGCCTTCGATAAACGGATGACGTCCGGCCAGAAGAGAATAGGCCGTCACTCCGAGCGCAAACAGATCGGAGCGATGATCGCAGATTGAGTCAGCGATAACCTCCGGCGCCATATAACCTACTGTGCCCAAACCGGCGCGAGCTTCTGAAGTTTCATCAGCGTGTCGACCCAACGAGAAATCCGACAGCTTCAGATAAAACAGGTCGTCATCGGTTGTATCGGACCACGTTGACGGGAGAAAGACGTTTTGTGGTTTGAGGTCACCGTGGACCAATCGGTGCTGCTGCAAGTATTGCAAGTTCAGCGCCAGAGCACTGATGAGATTCAGCATCAGCAGGACATTATCCACCCGTCCGGTCCGGTCCAGGGTGGGACCCTGGCACAACTCCAGCAAGAGGTAAGGCTGCCGGCCATCGGAGTATCCGAGTATTCGTACCAGCCCGGGGAACCTCAGGCTGCCGACAAGTGTGTTTTCGCGATGGGCGAGATGAGCAAAGGATGATACGATCTCAGGATTGCTGTCCAGGGGATACTTGAGGGCTGCTTCACGCCGCCGGTCGGTGACGTAGACCCTGATGACATTGGCCGTTCCCCCGCGACCGAGATGATCCAGGTATTGGAGACCGGGCGGCAGGGGCGGACGATTCATGTTATTCTCGTGCGGTTGGGGTGGTGCGGAGGCGGGGCAGGATCACCGTAAATGCAGTACCTCCGGCGGCGGATGACCTGACCGTCAACTCCCCCTGGTGGTTTTCAATTATCCTCTTGCAGTTGGACAACCCCAGCCCATGACCACCTTTCTTCGTGGTGAAGTGCGGCGTGAAAACTTTGGCCAGAGTTTGTTCCGACATGCCGGTGCCATTGTCGGATATCTCAATAGAGATTCGTTCTGTTCGATCACTGTAGTTGGTAACAATACTGATTTCGCGCCTAAAATCCTTACCGGCGTTCTGCTCGTTGTTAACTCTTTCTTCGATAGAATCCGCGGCATTGTTGAGTAGGTTCATCAGCACCTGTTGAATCTGACCTACATCCATCTCCAGATTGGGAATGTCTTGACCAAGGTCGATTGTGAAGTGCATCCGTTTGAACCTCGGCTGCACCCGCATCGTGAACAGAAGATCCTCGATCAAGTGCTTGACATCGTAGCTGATATACTCCGGCTCCGGCTTGGAGAAGTCCATCAGGTTGTCGACGAATCGCTTGATTTTGAAGACATTCTCAACTATCGACTTGGCGTTGAAGCGGGCCTTATCGTACTTCTCGCGATCGAGATTCATCCCCATCAGTTCGGCGTTGGTTGAGGCGATGGCCAGATAGTTATTGAGTTCATGTGCGATGGAGGCAGCCATCTCACCTTTGGCGGCAAGCTTTTCTGAGAGGATAACGTATTTTTCCATCACCACTTTCTCGGTGATGTCCTCAATCGTTACTATCAACCCGTTGTCACCTTGTGGTAAGGCGGAAATGGAAGAGATCTTTATCGACAATACTTTTTCGACATAGCCGGTATTGTGAAAATAGCGCGGGTCTGAGAAGTCTTCTGCGGTAACAAGAGCTGTGTTGATCATGCTCTGCCAACTGCCCTGCTGATCTGACGGCAGGAGATCGAGGAACATGGTCGGCGGTTCACCGTTGCCCAACGTCCTGACGGTATCAACATTTACCTCAAGAATCTCCAGGGCGCTCGAATTGATCGTGACCACCCTGCCGCGCTCATCTATTACTACCATCCCGATCGGAGACTTGCTGATCACCGACTCATTGTACTTCTTCAGCCTTAGCAGCGAATCGTAGTGGGCGGCATTACGAAAAGCTCCCGAAACCGCCTGCGCGTACAGTTCGAACAGGTACAGATCGGACTTGAGAAACATCCGCGCTTCGTTGGAATTGTCGACGTATATGACGCCGATGATCTCATCCTTATCCTTGATCGGTACGCACATGATCGAGCGCAGGTGCAATTCGACAACCGACGCCTGCTGAGCATAGCGTTCATCGGAGAGGGCATCGGAGGTATAGACCGACTTACCGGTGGCCGCCACCTGTGAGGTCACGGAATTCGATATCCTGAACTCCTCCTCCATCATCTCTTCCTGACACAGGTTGTAGGCGGTGCGGATCTGAAGCGCTCCGTTCTCGTCCAGCAGCATGATCAAGCCGCGCTCCGCCTGCATCAGTTCGATCGCCTTGCGCATGACGATTTGCAGCACATCGTCCAGGAGCAGCGACGAATTGATGGCATGCAAAACGGTCAGTAACGCCTGAAGATCGGCGGTTGCCTTGGCGCCGTCAGGGTTTCTCAGATCGATGCGCGGATTGGTATCGGCTACCTCATCCAGCGTTGCTTCCAGGTCGGCGAAGATGTCAGCGGTATCCCCGGACGACACGGTCTTGTCATGTGGATCAGGAGGCTTATTGGTGCTCCTGGGGGTCTTTTTTTGGTCAATAGATGTCATTCAGCCGATCTCTCAAACAGACGTTTACACTGTTTCAGTTATCGGCCTTAAGGGACGAAGCATTAACCGACCCAAAGTCCCAGGTCTTCCTAACCGATGTTCTCTTTGTTACTTGCGACGAACCTCGGCCGGTGAGAACGGCAGGGTACGGCCGGAAAAACTCTCTCGACCAAAGCCAGTGAGTTTCAAGAAGTGTCGAAAAAGGTATTCGAGAGCCGACTCATCGTTCTTGAGGGAGTCGCTTCTCGGCGCTAAGGTATAGCCGGTCATGGAGATACACGTTAGCTCGAGACTGAGGTGGTAGCGGCTGAGGCTATCCAATCGGGCGTAATCGATCAAGTCGATGACGACTGAGTCAGCCAGGAATCGATGCATCCCGGCCAGCGTGGCGAATCTGCCGGACTGTTGGAAATCTCTGCCGCCCGTCTGGAGAACGAAATCCTCGGTGATTATTCGATATCCAATTCTCACCATCCCGCCCTTGACTTCTACTGTTTCAGCGCCCCAGAGGCGTCGAGGACGTTTCAGGGTCAATTGGAAATCAATGACCAAGTCGATTCCGTCGCGGATATTGTCGACCCGGGTCGACGACACCAGCGGAGCCAGGTCCAGCCAAGCTGCCAAGCGCGGCTCGTTGTCGAAAACACCGAAGTCCAGTTGCTCGGCGCTGTGCCCGTCAGGAGCCGGGGCGATGAGAAGTATCACCACCGCCAACAGTCGCGTTAGATGCAAGATTCTCTGCATACCTGGTGCAGCCTGATTCTATCCTCCTAAAAAACCTGGGCCAGGCGGACATAGATTTCGGGATCGTCGTCGTCGGAACTGTCCAGCCGCTTGGCGAGGCTGATACGGAAATCGCTGCCGAACGACAGGGCAATCCCCAGCGAGTGCTTAAGTTCGATGTCATCGCCTAAGCTTATCTCGTTGGCGATCTGGCCCATATCCCAAATAATCGATGTCGCGATATCGGTAGCCGGAAAGCGCGTACGGTATTCAGCATTGGCCATCCAGAAGCGGGTGCCCATGTACTCTTTGTGGTCATATCCTCGCAGGGTACCGAGACCACCAAGGAAGAACCGCTTGTAGATCGGAAGGTAGCCGTCGCTGCCGCCGTACATTCCCCGCAGAATCAACATCGAGCGCCGGTGCACTTTTTGGAAACGAGTAAGAGCAAGGGTGTACCGACGGTAATCGAAGTCTGATGACAAGTCAGGGTGAGCGTACTCCAACGAAGATTCGAGCCGCCATGAGGAACGGCCGAACCCATCATCCGGATCGCCGGTGTTCCAGTCAAGGTCAACGGAGAGGTAGGCGTTGGTTGTCGAGTCGATTTCGCTAATCAGATCAGCTTGGTAGCTGCTGTCGACGGTGGCGTAGTTGTCGCAGAATCTTTTGTCGCCGCTGAATAGATGCCACAGATTGTGGTGAGCCGCGAGCCACTTGGTTTCCTCATAACTATAGCCAACTTGAAGCAGGGTTGTGTTCACAGGTCGGAAACGCGCATAAGCCCAGCCGCCCTCTGCCTCATAGTAGTCCTTATAGTCCTCACCGACCAGCAGCGCGAAAGCGGTGTTTTCACAGTCGCTCAACAGCCAGTCATCCTCCGAGACTAAGTGACGGTAGTATTCCCCACCGACAGCCAGCGCCGGGTTCCGCAGGATTGTCTGTTCCAGACCGAAATCGAAGCGCCATCTCTCCGAAGCAAAGGCGTACGCTCCATCCATCCAGATTTGAGGCAGGAGCGAATCTGGATCCTCGAACTCCCCACCGAGACCGAGCAGCAAACCATCGACTCGGTTGTACTCGAAGGCTCCGGTCATGTCGAAGCGGTCTACTCGGCGACGGAAGCGATGGCGGCGTGCGACGCGGCGTTCGTCATGAGTGTACATCTCGCCGTACACGGTGGCGTCTCGCGCCACGTCGACCCGGCCGGTCAGGGTAGCCAAATCACCTCGAGCCACTGCTGCCGGTCCTACGTACACGTTTCCGAAAAGAGACAGCACATCCTTGTTGACCTCGCCGTAGACCTCGATATCGCCAATGACACTGAACGCAAGCCCTCGGACGAACTCGTCCTCCTCGATGACAATGGGTTGATCGAAGCTGATTCGATTACCTTTCTTGAGACGGGTCACACGGCGCGATTCACCGGGGATGGTCAAGAACGAGATGGCAAAATAATCACCCTCATCGAGAATACCGACATCGACGACTTCCTCAAGATTGCGCCTCACGCCCTCCAGAATCAACCCATCCTTGTCAAAGATAGGTACGCCGTCGGCGCTGACGACCCCGTTCTTGATCGTCACGCCCTTGCGAGGGAATTGCGTCGTGATTTCACGATTGGAATCGGCAACGTGAATCGAGATATCGTCCTTGTGGTAGACAATGCGAAACAGTTCCACGTAGCGATCCGACCGTTGATAGTCCTGATAACCGGTTTCACCTGGAGCCGCTGCCGCACAAGCTGACAGGATGATTAACGTTGCTGAAGCGAGAACCACTATCCGTTTGGTCATAACATCCTCCGTTTTTCTAAAAGCATGAAACAAATTCCGTGCCGGCGAGTCAAGTTGTGATT